>JBJEKB010000224.1:0-2434 GCA_051878395.1 Muribaculaceae bacterium | reverse complement strand
TTTGGCGAATAACGCTACTTGGGGCCAGCCAGGTATTATTTGGCAAATATGCGATTGGGACTTGTATTATGACAGTGAAGGAAATGCTTATCGAGATGTGTCTGACTATATTGAAATTACACTTACTCAGGATGTCACAATCGAAGGTCCGATATATATCCCTGATAATAAAACACTCTGTATTCATACTAATGGTTACAATATTACACCTCTTAAAACGACACAAACCGATTGGGAAACATCAGTATCGGGAGGTACAGGTATCAGCACTATTACAAATAACACAACTTATTTCTATCAATATGTTCAAATCTCCTCTTTTGATGTAACTACCAGTGAAGGATATACATATACAATCACTCCATCTAAATCTGTATGGGCATATCAGTATGTGCCTCACTGCTCATTTTTCGTAGAGGGAAAATTTTATATTAATTGCAACCTCGATGGCTCGGCAAGCACTGCCGACAAAGACAGTAAATCGTGTGAAATCGATGGTGGCAATACTATGACCGATATTGCTTATGCAGGAGGCTCTCCTAAATCTGAGATTGCCGATCAGGATGTGTCGGGATATAAAAACTATGGTGGAACTTTTATCTATTGTAGTGGTGATGGCTCCGGTAGTACAAATGTGAAACTTAATAACTTGAATGTTAAGAATTTCGGACCGAGCAATTTCCGTGCAATGCCTTATGCCTCATTTCTAAATGTCGGTATTTGGTACTATGGAACCTATTCTTCAACTAATACATCTCATGCCACTATTGAGATGAACAAAGTAAATATTACCAATTGCTACGATGAAAACGATGCAGGAATAATTCTTTCTTGTTATGGTAATGGTGATACCGGCTACTACGCTCATTCCACAATCACAATGAATAATTGTACCATCGATGGCTGCTGGGCGGGAGGTAAGAATCACTATGGTGGTGTAATCAAAGGAAATGCTTTTGGCTATTCCAATTTCACAATGAATAGTTGCACGATGAAAAATTGTATTAGTCCCGGTTTTGGTGGGGCAATCTCTTGGGCTCCTCTTGGATTATATGGCTCACTGAAATCATCGCTTACACTTAATGATTGTACTTTCTCCAATAATTTCGCCAGATACATGGGTGGCGCAATCTGTTCGGAGGCAGTTGTAAACCTTAATAATTGCACAATCGATGGCAACACTTCCGGTTATGCAGGTGGAGGACTTGCTACGATGCCTAATACAATCGGTACCTTGACCGATAATGTTGGTTTCAACCTTGTAGGCAACACCATCTCGAATAACAAGACACTCTATGCAACCAATAAAGGCGGTAATAGCGATGACCCCGGTTATTATACTCCAACAACTGTTGTGGATACCGAAAACTCAACTTCATTCCGTACGTCTTATTGCATTGAAAATGTGGCAGGTAAAACATGGGGTGATATCAACTATCCATCGGGTGGTGGTGGTATCTGGATGTTTTTGAATAAACCGGACTGGAATTTCAGTGCTACAATCGGCGAGGGGAATACCATCACAGGCAACACGAGTGCCCGAGCAGGTGGCGGTGTGTATGTGTATAAAAAAGCACCGGCAAACTTGCCTATGACCATCACACTTAAAGGCGACATCACAAACAACACTGCCACGACAGTTGGCGGCGGCTTCGCCATGGGTTCAAATGCCACTTTGCCGTCAGGCTCCGAGGCACCTATCATCGACCTTACCGGTGGTAATATCAAAGGGAACACTGCCGGAACAGATGGCGGCGGACTTTTCATGCCTGCCGGAACATTCCACATGACCGGTGGTAACATCGAAGGCAATAAAGCCCCCAACGGCTATGGCGGTGGTGTGGCGATGGGCTCTACAACCACGTCTTTCGACTACGGCACTCCCGTAATCACCCTTTCTTCGGGTAGTATTCAAGACAATGTGGCAAAATACCGCGGCGGTGGCGTGTTTATGCCTGCCGGAACATTCACTATGAGTGGTGGCGACATCGAAGGCAATGAGGCCGGATTTGGCTCCGATGGCTCTGAAAGCGATGCCGGCTCGGGTGGTGGTGTAGGTCTTATGGCTTCGTATGATGGGAAATTACCCACATTCAAACTTCAAAATGGTAATATTTACAACAACAAAGCCACAAATGGCAATGGCGGAGGCGTGGCTCTCGCTGCCGGCACATTGAATATCTCCGACTGCGATATCTATAGCAATACGGCTACCACCAATCGCGAAGCAGGCACTACCGAATTTTTTAATGAGAAAGTTCGCGGCTCGGGCGGTGGTATCGCCATGAAAAACGGTAGTATCACAGTGGAAGGAAACAGCAACATCCACACCAACCAATGCTCCAAGTTTGGCGCAGGACTCTACACATATAAGGAATGGACCGTTGCGCCCACTTCCGATGCCGACTACAACTCAGCAACATTCACCGGAGGT
>JBJEKB010000223.1:0-10196 GCA_051878395.1 Muribaculaceae bacterium | reverse complement strand
CTGTAATAAGAGGCTTGACGAATATTGATGGCTGCGACAGGTCAATGTAATTATAAATAAGCTCTCGAGACGGACGCAAATATGCCGATTTTCCATTATCCCTCAAATAGTTAAACACTGCCGTTACCGCTTCGCGCTCAGTCTCTATGTATGTGATATTATTGGCTGAAAGATGATGTTGCAGGGGGCTGATTATACTGCCATTATATATACAAAAGCGGGCATACTGCCATTTCCGTTTAAGTTCATCATTCAGGCTTAGTTGTTCATCTGTAGGGGTTATTACAAATTGTTGTTTTGTTCTTATAGCATACTTCCCATGTGCCACCCTTTGGAGGTCTCCCGCTTCTATCAACTTTGTGAGATACCAAGACACCGTTTTGCGGGATATGCCGGTATTACCTTCCCCTTCGAAAGATGCGTATAACTCATGCAACCGGAATTGAGGCTGTGTGTGAGCAAAGTTCATTATGTCTTGACTGCATTTATTCATCATGAAGCGATTTGATGGCACAAAGATACACAAAATTTCGGCAATTTCAAAATTTATTGCCGATATTTTGCAAATAAGCGGGCGGAGTACAGGGAATTGAAATATTTTTGCATTTTTTGGCTCTAAAATTTGGATTTGTGTAGATAACGTATTAATTTTGTGGTTGAAAGGCAAACGAAGCGGTGCATTGAGTTGCAGCCGAGCCTTTCACGATACATACATCGAGCGCCTTCTTCCGTTTATATCATACAGCCCCATCGGGCAGTTGCTATAGCGAGGCTCGAAAAGGTGTTATTATCGTTATCTTCAAATGCGAAATTTGGCGATTTTTCATTCCACGAAGATAATTGACAATAGCACCTACATCGTAAGCATATCCATGTTCCACGCTGAGTGGCGCATATATGCATATCGGTGTGGGGCTGTTGTTTTATCCGTGGAATAGGTAAGCCAAAACCTCGCATTTGGATAAAACATAATAAATCCCACACCTTTTCTGTTTTAAACCGTTCTCCCGGGATTGAAGAACACCAAAACTTAAAGCCTATGGCAAATTTGAAAAACCTTGAGAAAGTATCAGTGCTGAAACAACAAATTCGGCAAAAGACTTGCAATGTCCCTAAATCACCCGGTGTGTATCGATGGTGGTTTACTGAAGATGATGCACATTTACTGGTAAAGCCATTTGGTAATGCTATCAATTGGTGCAAAATTCAAAAGCGAAACATTGACGACAAACCTTATTATGCTCTCTACGTGGGAATCAGCAAAGACTTGTTTGCACGATTGAAGTGGCATATATTTCAAAAGCATAGCCAATCAGCAGCAAAGTCGGGCTATCTATCTACATTGCGACAAACTGTGAGTGCATTGCTCGGAATTGACCAAACCAAGTCTGAAAGTTGTGTGTCTGCATTATTGGAGCGATGCTATTGGGAGTGGGAAACAATGTCCAACCCGGAGATGTGGGAAAAGGATGAATTACAGCAGAAGGATTACTCCTATCCCTTAAACTTGCAAAATAATCAGTCATTTCCAAAGGAATTACAAAAAGAATTATCAAGATTACGTAAATACTACAAAAAATAGATTATATATGGCACAAATTGTATTAATTGGATGCTCAAAGTCGAAACTTGACCATTGCGCCCCTGCAAAAGATTTTTATCAAGGAAGTTTATTCAAAAAGTCGCTCGCCGCCGCTCGGAAACAATATCCGAAAGCTCAAATTTATGTGCTGTCAGCGAAATATGGCTTGGTTCCTATTGACACAGTTATTTGTCCTTACGATGAAACGCTTAATGGCAAACCCGCTAATCACATCAAAAAATGGGCGGCAAATGTCACCAATCAGATGAAACAGTTCGGCATAAACCCTAACAATGACTATTTCTTTATTTTTGCCGGAAATAACTACCATAAATATTTGCCTCTAAGAAAAGTCACAAATATGTTTGCAGGTTGCAAAGGCATCGGTGAAATTCTAAAGAAACTAAATCAACTAATATAAACATAAGATATGAAAACAAGATTAATTATGCGGGCAGTGCTCACAGCAGTGCTGACACTCGTGGCAACCACCGCCTCCGCCCACGATTTTGAGTTTGGAGAATTATGCTATAATATTAATAGTGATGGTACTGCGTCGGTAACTTATGACGACTTTAATCCATATATCCATTATCTTATGGGAGAGATTGAGATTCCATCTACAGTAAAACACTTAGGAACGACATATACAGTTACTGCCATTGGCGATCATGCTTTCGATGGATGTGGAAACATAACTAGCATCACTATTCCTAATTCTATTACTGCCATTGGCACTTCTGCCTTTTCAGGATGTAGCGGTTTATCAAGCATTACTATCCCCAACTCTGTTACCGCCATCGGTGATCGTGCTTTCTCTGGATGTGACGGCTTGTCAAGCGTCACTATTCCCAACTCCGTTACTACGATTGGCAATTCTGCTTTCGAAAGTTGCGACTGTTTGTCAAGTGTCACAATTCCAAACTCAGTAATTGAGATTGGAAATAATGCATTCTACTACTGTACCAACTTGTCAAGAGTGAATATTTCGAGCATTGAGGCTTGGCTTGGTATAAAATTCTCTAATTCTTATTCAAATCCATTACGTTATGCCCATCACCTATATTTAAATGGTGAAGAAGTGAAAGATTTGGATATCCCCAACTCCGTTAATTCAATTGGCGATTTTGCCTTCTATGGCTGTAGCGACATGACAAGTGTTACTATCCCAAACACAGTAACTTCGATTGGTAACAATGCATTCAATGAATGTAGCGGCTTATCTAAGGTGGATATTTCGAGCATCGAAAGTTGGCTTGGAATTGCATTCAATAGTGCCGAATCCAATCCATTATATTATGCAAAAACGCTGCTATTGAATGGTGAAGAAGTGAAAGAATTAATAGTACCAAACACGTTTACCTCCATTGGCAATTATGCCTTTGTATGCTGTAGTAGCCTAACAAGAGCCACAATTCCTAACTCAGTTACAGAAATAGGCAATTCGGCTTTTTCTGATTGCATAAATTTATTAGATGTTGAAATTCCTGAATCAATTCTTTCAATTTGTGGTAATGCATTAGAAAACACAGCATATTTAAAGTCATTGCCAGATGGTTTAATATATTTCGGTAATATTCTATTTAAATACAACGGAGTAATGCCAGACAATTCCACAATAATAATAAAGGAAGGAACCACTAACATCTCAGAATACGCATTTAACAAATGTAGTGGACTTTGTAATATTATAATACCAACATCAGTTGATAAAATCGGAGAATATGCATTCTATGGTTGTACTGGTTTGACACGTGTTTCTATACCTAACAACGTTACTTCAATTGAAAAATATGTCTTTTACAACTGTAGAAGTTTAACAAGCATTGCTGTTCCCAACAATGTTACTTCTATTGGCGATTATGCTTTCTGTAGTTGTAAAGGATTAAAAAGTGTTAGTATAGGTAATTCGGTTGAAACGATTGGCAATTATGCCTTCCAAGGCTGTAGCGGCTTGACAAGCGTTACTATCCCAAACTCCGTTAATTCAATTGGAGAATCTGCCTTCTATGGTTGTAGCGGATTAGCAAGCATTTCTATCCCCAACTCTGTTTCTTCGATTAGCAATTCTGCCTTCTCTGGCTGTAGCGGCTTGACAAGCATTTCTATCCCCAACTCCGTTACTTCGATTGGCAATTATGCCTTCTCTGGCTGTAGCGGCTTGACAAGCGTTACTATCCCCAACTCTGTTACTTCAATTGGCAGTTTTGCCTTCAATAACTGTAGCGGTTTGACAAGATTGGATATTACGAGTCTCGAGGCTTGGCTTGGAATTAAATTCTCAGGTTCTACTTCCAATCCATTATTTTATGCAAAGCATCTGTTTCTAAATGGTGAGGAAGTGAAAGATTTGGTTATCCCCAACTCCGTTACTTCAATTAACGATTGTGCCTTCTACAACTGTAGCGGCTTGACAAGCGTTACTATTCCCAACTCCGTTACTTCAATTGGCGATTATGCTTTCGTGGGATGTAGTGGCTTGACGAGCGTTTCAATAGGCAACTCAGTTACTTCCATTGGAAATGTAGCATTCGCAGGCTGTAGTAGTTTATCAAATGTTACTATCGGTAATTCTGTTACATCAATTGGCGAAAGAGCATTTGAACGTTGTAGTGGCTTGGCAAGCATTACTATACCAAAATCAGTAAATTCCATCGGAGTAAGTGCTTTTGAAGGCTGTGAATTCCAAAACATTTTTTATAATGCAGAGAATTGTCAAGAGCTTTTTGAATGGTACTGGATGTTTTCAGGTAGTGTGAATAGTATAACCATTGGTAAGGATGTAAAGAAAATGCCAAACCACCTATTCTTTCATTTAAGTTATATTTCAAGGGTAATTTCTCTGTCAGTAGAAGCGCCCTCTTGTGATGGAGATACTTTTAGCCCGGATACATACAGTTCGAAATTATATATTCCAAGTGATGGCGAATTTAATTATTTATTTCATAATGTATGGTCCAACTTCTCCTCAATTAATAATCTTGAGAAACCAATCACAGGCATTACTCTAAGTGAAAGTGATGTTACTATTAAGGTTGGTGAAACTAAGACAATCACAGCAACTACAGCACCCGAAGATGCAACAATCCCCGATGCATATTATTGGTCCTCGAGCAATAATAATGTTGCAACTGTAAATGCTAATGGCATTATCACCGCAGTTGGAGAGGGAACTGCAATTATTACAGCAAATTCCTATGATGGTGGAGAGATTGTTGCCTCTTGCAATGTCACTGTTAAATCTGACAAAGCAACATCAATCACGCTTAACTTTACGGAACTGAGCTTATTTGAAAAGACCGAAACTGCGACACTTAAATACACCATTTTACCGGAGGATGCAAGTGTCAGGACTGCAGAATGGGTAATAAGCGATGAGGCTGTTATCCAATATAAAAAGAACGCCGATGGCTCATTATTGATTGGTGGCAAGAGTGCGGGGACGGCTACTGTAACGGCACGCACCACCGACGGCAGCAACCTCAGCGCTACTTGCGTGGTTACCGTTTATCCGGTGGCTACCAATGTGAACCAAATCAAGCCGGGCACCAACAAGGTGAATTTTGGATTGCAGGGCGTGAAGATGCACGACGGCGTACTTTATGCTTGCACCACTGCCGAATCAGTGAACAAGAGCACCCCGACACTCCATAGCAATGACCCAGGCAACATGGCTCCATACGAGGACCGCAATTTTGCCGACTTTGACCAGCGCGACTGGGTGGCTATCAGCGGTTTGGAGGACGGATTTGTAGGAAAAGAGTTGAGCTATCCGTTTGTGGCAAACTTTGCCGATGGTATTCTCACTCCGAGCGAGACAATCACAGCCACTGCCGATGCCACAGCCTACCCCCTCAACACATTCCGAGCTGAAAATATCCTCCACGGCGGCTACAGCAACTATGCCGAGGGCGATTACACCGCATATTATGTGCCCGCGAGAGTGAACGAGGTTGCCAATTTCATGGGCTTCATCGAAACCGTTGGCGGAGTGAAATACCTCTACTCCAACAACGCCTACGGTCGCACAGATGGCGAGGGCATCAAGGTGGAAAACTGCACAATCGCCGACAACTCGGATGTGTATAACATCTTGGAGGGCATCCTCGTTGCAGATGCATCGACCAAGGCAGGCGTGAAAATCATCATGCTCGACTATGTCGGCGAAGCAACCGGTGTTGAAGGCGTTGACGCTGCCGAGGCACGCATCTACAGCGCTGGCGGCAACATCATCATCGCTGCCACTGAGGATGGCGAATCCGCCGTGTATGACTTCACCGGACGCCTCATCAAGAGCGTGCCAGTGGTAGCCGGCGACAACACCGCAGTGCCCGTAATGCCAGGCTGTTACATTGTAAGAACCGGTGTCAAAAAACAATCAGTAGTGGTGAAGTAAACACGCTTCACCGAGGATGTATTCCCGTGCCCTGCCACTCAACGGTGCAGGGCACACTTTTTGCTGTAAATCATAGTGGTGGCCCGGCTCTACAGGAGCGTACCGTTGGCACGCACTCTTATATATCTTGGAAACCCGGCACAACTGCGTAAGTGCCGGGCTATGATCAGGTTAGCTGCGTTGCAGCAACCGCCTCGCTCCACAGCAGATGCCCGGCGCCCTGCTGGGGATGCGCATCGCCACCACTCCGCCGGCAGCGGAGATGATGACCAAAGGCAAGCATTTTTGCCACCCCGCGAGGGGTTGCAGCCGTGCGTAGCCCCGTATTTCGCCGACCGGGGTGTCGGCGACATGCGGGGACCGCACGACGGCGTCCCCAATATGCCACCCCGGAGGTGGTGGCAGGCCGTCATTGCACCACGCAACGATGTGGTACACAAGACGATACACACCAAACCACGGCGGTAGCGACAGCCACGCACCACCTCCGGGGTGCGATTGTGGTCGGGCGATTTGGCACGCCCCGCATGTCGCCACGACCCCGCGTGGCGAAATACGGGGTTACGCACAGCGCCAACCACCTCCGGGGTTGGAGAAATGTTCGCCTCCGGTCATCGTCGCCGCCGTCGGCGGTCGCTGCCGTCGGCGGAGAGCCGCCTATCTTGGTGGGGCTTCGCGCCTGCGCCCTCGCGTGGCGGGGCACATTTTTTGCAAGGATTCGGGTTGGCGGGGTGGAGAAATGCAAAAAAATGACGAAAATGGGAGGATTTTTGCGATTTATCACTAATTTTGTAGATGCAATTTTTTTAATCCAATGTAATACTAAATTATCAACTTGATTATGGCTGAAAAGACACCCGAACTCGAACTTATCCTCATCAACATCTCCGGTCAAGACCGACCCGGTGTAACCTCGTCGCTCACCGAAATTCTTGCAAAATATGATGCCCAGATACTCGATATCGGTCAGGCGGACATCCACCACAACCTTGCCCTCGGTATCCTTTTCAAGACCGACAGCGAACGCTCGGGCGAAATCCTCAAGGAACTGCTCTTCAAGGCTTACGAATTGAATGTGCAGATTCGCTTCTCCCCTATCTCGGTAGAAGACTACTCCAAGTGGGTGAGTATGCAAGGGAAAAACAGATATATCATCACCATCCTCGGACGCAAACTCACTGCCAAGCAGATGGCAAAGGTAACAAGTGTGGTTGCAGAGCAGGGAATGAACATCGACGGCATCCAACGCCTCACCGGACGTATGCCCCTCACCGACAAGGAGCAACCGCTTTCCAAGTCGTGCGTGGAATTTTCGGTGCGCGGCAACCCGCTCAACAAGGAACAGATGCAGAGCGACTTCATGCAGATGGCTGCCGAGATGGAATTTGACATCTCTATGCAGGAGGACAACATGTATCGCCGCAGCCGCCGCCTCATCTGCTTCGATATGGACTCCACGCTCATCGAAACCGAGGTTATCGACGAACTCGCAATGCGCGCCGGAGTGGGCGACAAGGTGAAAGCCATCACCGAGAGCGCTATGCGCGGCGAAATCGACTTCAACGAGAGTTTCAAGGAGCGCGTGGCTCTGCTCAAGGGTCTCGACGAGAGCGTGATGAAAGACATCGCCGAACACCTCCCCATCACCGAGGGTGTTGACCGCATGATGAAAGTGCTCAAGCGCGCCGGTTACAAAACCGCGATTCTTTCGGGTGGTTTCACCTATTTCGGTCGCTACCTCAAGGAGAAATTCGGCTTTGACTATGTGTATGCCAACGAACTCGAGATTGAAAACGGCAAACTCACCGGAAACTATGTGGGCGAAATCGTCAACGGGCGTCGCAAAGCCGAATTGCTCAAACTCATAGCGCAGGTGGAGAATGTCAACATCGCGCAGACCATCGCTGTGGGCGACGGAGCCAACGACCTACCAATGCTCTCGACCGCCGGTCTCGGAATCGCATTCCACGCCAAGCCCAAAGTGAAGCAGAATGCCGGGCAGAGCATCTCGACAATCGGTATCGACGGCGTGCTCTATTTCCTCGGCTTCAAAGACTCATATTTGAGCGACGGCAACTCAAACACATTGTAACCAATGCGCTGCACAAGAATGATATTAACGGCGATAGCGACACTGGCGGCAATAGCCGGCGCATCGGCACAGTCGGTGGGACTGGTGCTGAGCGGTGGCGGTGCCAAAGGCATTGCGCACATAGGCGTGATAAAAGCGCTTGAAGAGAATGACATCCCAATAGATTTCGTAACCGGAACATCGATGGGCGCGATTGTGGGCGGACTCTATGCCTCGGGCTACTCACCCGAGGAGATGATGGCGCTGCTCCAATCGCCCGGATTCGCCAACTGGTCAACCGGGCAAATTGATGAGAACCTGGTGTATTACTTCAACAAGCCCGCGCCCAAGCCATCGCTATTGAGCTTGAATATCAGTGTGCACGACAGCATAAAAGTGAGCAGCAGCATTCTGCCCAAGAGCTTAATCAACCCGCTGCCCATGAATTTTGCCTTTATGGAACTATTCGCGCCCTACACAGCGCAATGCGACGGCAATTTCAACTCGCTCTTCGTGCCGTTTCGCTGTGTAGGGAGCGATGTGTACAACAAGCGGAAAATCGTGTTCTCGCGAGGCGACCTCGGCGACGCTATCAGAGCGTCGATGTCGTTCCCTATCGTTTTCAAGCCGATAATGATAAACGGGATTTACGCCTTCGACGGCGGAATCTACGACAATTTCCCGATAGATGTGATGCGCAGCGACTTCGCGCCGTCGATAATGATAGGCGTGGATGTGTCGTCGGGCGAAAGCGCAATCGACAAAGACAACCTCATCGACCAGATTGAGGCGATGATTATGCAGCCGCAAGACGACTCCATCCCCTCGGCTCAAGGCATCAAAATCAATGTGAAACTCAAGGAATTCGGACTTCTCGACTTTCCGAAGGCGCAAGCGATATACAAAATCGGCTACGACAAGGCGACAAGCCTCATCGACTCGATTAAAGGACGCATCCACCGCCGCGTGCCGGCATCGACAGTGGCACTCCGCCGCCAGGTGTTCAAAAGCCGCACCCCCGAACTCCGTTTCGACTCGGTGAAGGTGGAAGGTGGCACACCGTCGCAAAACGCCTATATCCGCGGAATCTTCGTGAAAGACGAAGGGGACACCATCACCGCCGAGGAGGCGAAAATCGCCTATTACCGTGTGATTTCTCACGGCAAAATCGACGATTTGCTCCCCAAAGCCAAATACAACAAGGAAAACGATATGTTCAGCCTCGGGTTGCAATCGTCGATGAAAAACAAACTCACTGCCGCCATCGGCGCCTACGTTTCGTCATCGACAAGCAGTATGCTCTACCTCTCGGCGGCATATCGCACCCTCAGTTTCCGCTCATTCGACGCGTCGATAAGCGGCTGGCTCGGACAAAGCTACCTCGCCGGGGTGGTAAATGCCCAATTCACCCCCGGAACCGACACGCCATCGAGCATCGGACTCACCGGAGTGATGACCCGCCACAAATTTTACGAAAACGATGCCCTTTTCTACGACTTCGACCACCCGACATTCGTGCTCAAGCAGGAAAATTTCGCGAAAGCCTATTACGGACTGGCTCTCGGCAGGCGTTGGAAAATGGACCTCACCATAGGATACGGCTTCCTAAAAGACTTCTTCTACCCCGACAACATAGTGGATTTTGCAAAGACACAAAAAGACGAAGCACACTACCGCCTTGGGCAAATCGAAGCGAAATTCTCGACCAACACGCTCAACAGCAGCAACTATCCCACCTCGGGATTCCACTTCGAGGCTTCAATCTCGGGTGTGTATGGCGACTACAAATACATGTCGCAGGGAATCGACTACGGCACAAATTATGAGCGCTGCTACTGGGGGCAAGCCGAGCTCACCGGCAGCAAATACTGGCAAATCTCGAAAATGTTTGTGCTTGGCGGAAAATGGGACGTCGTGGCTTCCACCAAAGGATTGCAAAGCAACTACACCGCAATGCTCGTGCAAGCGCCGGCATTCACACCAACACCATCCACCGAGAACTATTTCAACACGGCATTCCGCTCCAATTCATTTGCCGCCGCAGGAGTGATTCCGATTGTAAAAATTCTCGACAACTTGCAACTGCGCACCGAGTTCTACTATTTCACCCCGATTCGCATGTTGACCAAAGGCTTGGGCGGAAAACC
>JBJEKB010000222.1:0-10233 GCA_051878395.1 Muribaculaceae bacterium | reverse complement strand
TACACCCGAATAGAAGTCGGTCCACAAAGTGGCGAGTGTATTGTTGCCGTCGCCTTCGAAGTTGAAGAGTTTGTGCCAGTGCTGGTTGTCCGAGATGCTGTTACCACCCACCCAGAAGTCGTCGCCCATGATTTCGGCGTCGATGTTGAGTGCGTTGTAAGCGCTGCCGTCCCAGTCGGGCCAGTGCAACGGGTCGTAAGCGGCTGTAAGAGCCTCCAATAAGTGTTCGTCGGTGGTGTAGTATTCCTCCAAAGGCTCGCCGTTGGGGTTTTTCACCTCTAAGAAGCTGTCGCTGCAGGAAGTGGTGAGCATCAATGCCCCTGCCAGAGCGCCTGCAAGTATAAATTTATTTGTTTTCATGTCTTGTTTCGTTTAATTGGTTGATTAAAATGAAAGGTTGAAGCCCACTGTCCAAGTGCGAGCCTGTGGATATACACCATAGTCAACGCCGAGCGATGTGCTACCCGAACCGATTTCGGGGTCATAACCCCAGTATTTGGTCCAAGTGATAAGGTTTTCTGCCATCACATACATGCGGAGTCGGCTGATTTTAACTTTTTGAGTGAGTGAGCGTGGCAAAGTGTAGCCGAGAGAGATGTTCTTGAGGCGGAGATATGAGCCATCTTGAACGTAGAGGTCGCTGCACACCCAGTTTTTGCTGTCGCCGAGGGCGAGGCGCGGAACACGGTTGGAAGTGCCTTCGCCGGTCCAGCGGTCGAGCATCCAAGAAGGATAGTTACCCGATACCATGTCTTGACGATAGGTAGCATCGAACACGTCAACACCTGCAACACCTTGCAAGAAGAGGTTGAAGTCGAAGCCTTTGTATTCGGCACCGAGGTTGAGACCGAATGTCCAGTCGGGAGTTCCGCTACCGATGTTTGTGCGGTCGTCGGAAGTGATTTGACCATCACCGTTCACATCCACAAAGCGGAGGTCGCCGGGAACGGCGTTGGGCTGGATGAGGTTGCCTTCACTGTTGACATAAGCGTTGACTTCGGCAGTGTTTTGGAACACACCTGCTGTCTTGTAGCCATAGAAGAATGGGAAAGGTTGACCATTCTCGGCGCGTGTGCCACCGTCGGAGAATTGGTTGATGCCGTAGTTGAGGAAACCGGTGTCGTTACCGAGGTTTTTGAGTTCGTTGTGGAGATAGGAAGCATTACCCTTGATAGAGTAGTTGAAATCACCCACATGACCGCGGTAGCCGAGTTCAAATTCAAAACCGGAGTTCTCCATATCACCCACGTTGCCGTAAGGTTTCGATTCACCTACATAACTTGGGATAGGCATTTCGATAATCATGCCGTTGGTTTTCTTGATGTAGTAGTCGGCAGTGAATGTGAGGGCGCCGTTGAAGAAACCAAAGTCGAGACCGATGTCGGTTTGTTCGCTTTCCTCCCATTTGAGGTCGGGGTTGGCAAGACGGTTGGCTTTAGAGCCGATGGTCATATTCGAGTTCTTGCCAAAATAGTAGTTGCTACCCATGCTTGTGAGAGTGGTGTAGAGGAAGTCGCCAATGTTGTCGTTACCATTCTTACCCCAGCTTACACGCAATTTCATGTTGCTCAACCAAGAGCGAGTTTTTTCCATGAAGTTTTCGTTCATGATGTTCCAACCGAGAGAGAACGATGGGAAAACACCATATTTGTTGTTGCTACCGAATCGGCTTGAACCGTCGCGGCGTACTGTGGCTTGGAGCATGTAGCGCTCGTCGAAGTCGTAACCTACACGGGCAAACATTGAAGAGAGACGGTGCTCGGTGTAAGGACCGCCATACACGTTGAAGTGTGCCGATGCGCCGGTGATGTTGCCGCTGGCATCTTCCGAATAAACGATATCGCCGGTGCTATAGTTGATAGAAGGTTTCTGAGGATTAACGAGGTCCCAGCGTCCGCCGCCGAGTTCGTCGCCTTTGAATTTAGTAGCCGATTGACCGAGCAACACATTGAATGAGTGAGCACCGATGGTCTTGTCGTATGAGAGGGTGTTCTCAATCTGCCATGTGCTGTTGTTGCCTTTGTAAGCCGAAGCGTAGGTGTGGTCGGAATTGTTGTTACCCGAGAGATAGAATTTCTGAGTGGTAGCACCATCGCTGCCCCAGAACGATTGTTCTGCGCTGTAGGAGAAGTGATACTTGATGTTGTCCCAGATTTGGAGGTCGATAGTGAACTTAGGCATGAATTTTTGCGACCAGTTCTTGGTTGGATAGCCTTGGAGCATTGCCACGGGGTTGTTTTGCTCACCATAAGAGCCGAAATAACCCGGGATTGTGTAAGGATCGCCGTTGGCATCGCGGAAAAGGTCGTATTTCTCAAACTGAGCCACCATGTCGTCGGCAGTAGCGCCGGTAACGGTTACAGGGAGAGTCGGAGCCATGTAGAGGGCGGAACCGAGCACCGAACCCCAAGTGGAGTTGGCATCGATACCGGTGTTGTGCACTCTCATGTATGACACATTGGCACCGAGGACGAGTTTGTTAAGGAAATTGCGTTCCTTGCTGTCGTCGAAGAGGGTGTAAGAGTTGTTAGAACGCAATGTGAGGCGGTCGTAGTTGGAGTGTCCGTAGTTACCACCCACAATACCTTCTTGCTGGAAGTAGCCCATAGAGAGGTAGTAGTTCAATTTCTCTGTGGCGCCACTGATAGAGAGGTCGTGTTGCATGATAGGAGCATTGTCGTTGAACACGAGGTCTTGCCAGTCGGTTCCGTTGCCCACAATCTTGTTGCCGTTGATGTCGGTGAGGTTATACGGGTCGGCATAGAGAGGAGCCATACCACCATTAATATATTTCTCGTTTTGGAGGATAGCATAGTCGGTAGCGCCAACAACATCGCGTTTGCGCCATTTCGATTGCCAGCCATAAGAGAAATTGTAATTGATTTGCGCTTTGCCTTGTTTACCTTTCTTGGTTGTAACGAGGATAACACCATTGGCAGCGCGGGCACCGTAGATAGCACCCGAGGCAGCGTCTTTCAACACCTCGACACTTTCGATATCGTAGGGGTTTACAAGTTCCATACCATTTTGGTCGGTTGCGAGACCATCGATGATATAGAGCGGGTTGCTGTCGTTGATAGTGCCGATACCGCGGATGCGAATCATTGATTTAGAACCGGGTTGACCCGACGAAGAAGTAACGGTAACACCGGCAGCGAGTCCCTTGAGGGCATCCTCGGCACGGAGGTGTGTCTTTCCTTCGAGGTCTTCCGAACTAACTTTGGCGATAGATGCGGTTACAACGCTCTTTTTCTGAACACCATAACCGATTACCACAACTTCCGACAATGCCTTGGCATCCTCGATAAGCGTGATAGTCATGTCGGCTGCGGCTTTGAGTTCTTTTGCCTGATAGCCTACGTAAGTAATTACAAGTGTGGAACCCGCAGGGGCTGCGACTTGGAAACGTCCGTCGAAATCGGACACAGTACCTAATGTGGTACCTTTCACTTTGACTGTTGCACCGATGATGGGCTCGCCTGCCGAATCAACTATGGTACCCGAGAAATTCTCTTTCTGAGCGAATGCCATTGTTGAAACCATTACAGCAAGAATCATCATCACATTTCTTAATAGTTTCATGCAATTTTGAATTTTGTAAGGTTAATAATGTTTTGGGTTAATAATCACTAATTTGGTTATGCTTTCCACCCTCATTCGGGAAGATTGCGACGCAAAGTAAATACATTTTATACACATTGCAATATTTTTTAACTCACAAAAAACTCACTTTTTTAAAATTATGTTCTATATTTTTGCGTAGGACATATCTGATTATCAATTATTTATTTTATATTCATTGTTTTTTGGCAATACACGAATATGTTTTTTTGTATTGTGAATAACCACACACGATAATCTCGCTATCGTAGCGTGCACCCCCATGCCGATAATCCCCCCAAAGTGAAATAGTTTTCTCACGCTATATTACCAATAGCAACCCCAAAATAAATCCTTTTTCGTGTTTTAAAATGGCTTTTATGCCTTGAAAAAAACAACAGCTCCACCACAAACAACCGAACAAACTCGCCACAAATAACCGAACGAATCCGCCACAAACGACCGAACAAACTCGCCACAAACGACCGAAAAATATAAAATTTAATTTTGCCGATTAAAATAAATATTGTTATTTTGCACTTAAAATAAACGAATTATGGTAAAATATAAGAAAAGAATAGCGGATAGACTCTTAGAACGTAAGGTTTTAGGGAAGGGAGCCGTCTTGATAGAAGGTCCCAAATGGTGTGGTAAAACGACTACCGCAAAACAATTGGCAAAGAGTTTCCTTGATTTAGGCGACCCGGCTGTTCTTAAGCAGAGTGAAAGCCTCATTGAAATAAGTCCTCAGATACTTTTAAAAGGAGACACGCCAAGATTGATAGACGAATGGCAAGCGTTGCCATCGATTTGGGACACAATCCGAGGTGAAGTGGATCACAGAGGTAAACCTTCCCAATTTATTCTTACAGGCTCATCTATTCTTCCGGAAGCCGATGAAACGATTCACAGTGGCACCGGTAGATTTGCTACAATAAAGATGCGTCCTATGAGTTTATATGAATCGGGAGAATCAACCGGAACAGTCAGTCTAATGGATTTGTTCGAAGGTAAATCTATGGAAGTGCAACAAAACGATTTGACTATTGAAGATATAGCGTATTTAACTTGTAGAGGCGGCTGGCCATGGGCAACACTGATTTCAAAAGATGTTGCTCTCGATCAGGCTTTTGATTATGTTGACTCGGTATTAAAGAAGGACATTCTGCGTGTTGACAAAGTAAAGCGAAGTGTAGAACGAGCAAAACTCCTTTTGCGTTCTTATGCAAGAAACATTTCTCAGCAGGTTTCCTACGGGACAATCCGAAAAGATATGCTTTCAAACGATGCAAGCACCCTGAACGAAGACACAGTTGCAGATTACATAAAGGCATTTAAAAAGCTTTTTGTTATAGAAGACCTTGCTGCCTGGAATCCAAACATACGCAGCAAGGCTGCGATACGGACTAGTGACACTCGCCATTTTGTTGACCCAAGTATAGGAACTGCTGTATTGGGATTGGGTCCTCAAGATTTGATAAACGACATTAAATCTTTTGGATTTTTCTTTGAAGACCTGGTTGTTCGTGATTTGCGTGTCTATGCAGATGCTTTGGATGGTGAATTATACCATTATCGAGACAGTAATGGACTTAAATGCGACACAGTCCTTCACAGGCGTAATGGAAGTTATGCATTGATTGAAGTAAAGATTGGTGGAGAGCAGAACATTGAAGATGGTGCAACCAATATGATTTCGTTGGCACAGAACATCGACACAGACAAAATGCAAGCTCCTTCGTTCATGGCTGTTGTTGTTGGCGTAGGAAAATATGCTTATCGACGAAAGGATGGAGTTTATGTAATTCCCATTGGATGTCTTAAAGACTAATTATAAATAGAACAATGCCAAACTTGTTTTAGACATCAAATAGGTGCAGTATAGCTACATTGCTATTACTACAAATGCTTGTATATCAGCATAAAAACTCGCAAACTGTTAAACTTGTGGAGTTAGCCAATTAGTTAGCGTTTATGTATTGCGCAGGATGTGCATCACTCATGGCAGAAACATCAAAACAGGTTATTATCCGGCGCAATCGCACAAAAAAACCGAGATTGCGCCACATTATAAGGTTATAAGTTGGCGCAATCTAATAAAAAACCAGAGATTGCGCCAGTTTATAAGGTTATTATTTGGCGCAATCTCACATTTTTACTAACTTTGCGCCATCATATAAACACTAAGGGCATGGAAAATAGCATTATTGGGCGTGAAAAAGAGAAGGAAGAGTTGAAGAAATACATTTCTTCAGACCGGTCGGAGTTTGTCGCTATTTATGGCAGACGGCGTGTTGGCAAGACTTTTCTTGTCAAGGAATTGATGGAAGGCAAGTTCACTTTCAGAGTGATGGGCAAGGAGAAAGCAAATCTCACCGACCAACTATTGAATTTCGCCTATGCCATGGAAGATTTCTTTAATGATGACCGGCGACCTAAGAGTTGGACGGAGGCATTCCGAATGCTTTCCAAAAACATCGAAAGACTGGGAGAAGGCACAAAAATCATTTTCATAGATGAACTTCCCTGGCTTGACACACCAAAGTCTCACTTTCTTGGAGCTTTGGAATATTTCTGGAACAACTGGGCATATTATCGGAATGACATTAAGCTGATAGTCTGTGGCTCGGCAACCTCGTGGATGCTAAAGAAACTAATCAATGCCAGGGGTGGACTCCATAACCGAGTAACCCACAAGATGCTGGTTTCTCCTTTCTGCCTTGAGGAGATGGAGCAATACTTCCAAAGCAAGGGCTTTAACTACGAGAGGCCCGAGATTATCGATTGCTATATGGCAGTAGGTGGAGTAGCTTACTATCTGTCGCTGTTTAACCGAGACAAGAGTGTGGCAGAGAACATCAACACCCTATGTTTTACCAAAGGTGGAGAACTGACAGACGAGTTCAATAAGCTATACGACTCTCTTTTCAAAAAGGCAGAGAACCATATCGCTGTCATCAATGCACTCAGCAACAGTAGGAAAGGAATGACACGTCTTGAATTAATCAGCAAGGCTAAACTACCGAATAACGGCAATCTCACCACGCTACTCAAGGAATTGGAGACTTGCGAGTTCATCCGTTCGTATCAGCCCTTTGGCAAAGAAAAAAAAGACAAGATGTTCCAACTTACCGACCAGTTCTCCCTCTTCTATCTCCACTTTATGAAGGCAGGAGGCAACTACGGCAAAAATTATTGGATGCAGATGATAGGCAAACCGGAACACACAGCATGGTCGGGCTATGCTTTTGAAACAGTGTGTCTGCACCACATTGAACAGATTGTAAATGCATTGGGTATCAGCGGCGCCTATTACTCGCCATGCTCTTGGTCTTACCGACCGTCAGAAGCGACCAAAAATGATGAAAATACCGACGAGGATTTGAAGAGAGGTGCTCAGATCGACCTGCTTATCGACAGGAACGACAAGACCGTCAGCGTTTGTGAAATGAAGTACGCCGACAAAGAATATGAGATAACAAAAGCCTATGCCAACCACGTAGAGGATAGGCTTCGCATATTCCGGAAGGCTACTAACACTAAAAAGTCGTTTTCAATCGTTTATGTTACACCTTTCGGACTTTACAATAATATGTACGCGCGGAAAGTCAACAGGCAAGTAACGGCAGAAGATTTATTCAAGAAGGTGTGATGTAAAGATTAGTGGATTCTGCGCATTAGGAATTTAGTTGCGGAATTATCTTGCTTATTTGAGGAATCGGACTTATCTTTGCCGTATGAAAACACGACTTGCCACAATACTGTTTATAATCTTAAGTCATACCATCAACGGCATGGCGCAATGGTCTATTGTGAGAAACTTTGCCAATGCCGAATATGGCGGTGGAACACAAACTTGGGACATCGCCCAACTCGATGATGAAAGAATCCTTTTTGCTAACAATCTCGGGCTGCTTATCTTTGACGGTAACGCCTGGCAGACACACACTGTGAAAAACGAATCGACATTGTACTCGATATATTACGATGAAGCGACACAAAGAATCTACACCGGTGCTCAAAACGAATATGGCTACTTCTATTTCGACGAAAATGGCGTGTTGCAATATCAAATTCTCTCGACCAACCTTCCGGCGGACGCGCGCACGTTCGGCGAAATATGGCAAATACACCGTATCAAAAACGATATAATATTTGTTGCAAAACATTCCATATTTTTCCTTAGAGAAAACGGAAAAACAGAAATTTACAACAGTCCCGACCGTATCGAGCATTGTGCAGCAATCAACGGAGTGTTGTACATCGCCTGTCGGGAAGAAGTGTGTATATTCAAAGGACAAAATGTGTCGCCTCTGCCCAATACCGAATCGATAAAAGGGGAAATCGTGAGGGCTATACTCCCTTTCTCGTCGCACAAAAGAAGCGGAGTGCTCTTTGTAACAGCCGACAGCGGGCTGTGGCTTTACGACGGAACGAAAATCTCGCCATACAACATCGACCGGGATATTCCGGCACCAAACGGCATCGAAATCACCCAGTCGCTCATGAGCGCACAAGTGTTTTGTGCCGCAGTGTGCAAGGAATATATAGCGTTTGGCACGGTGCGCAACGGCGTGGTGCTCAAGTCGTTAACCGACGGCACGGTGCTCCATTCCAACACCTCGTCGGGGATGCAAAACAACACGGTGCTCTCGCTAATGTTCGACAACGACAAGAACATCTGGCTCGGGCTCGACAACGGTATCGACTATATGGTGCTCAACACCCCTATCCGCAATCTCTTGAGCAGCGATGATGTGAATCATCTCGGCACCGGATATTCTTCGCTTATAGACGGAAACACCCTCTACCTTGGCACCAACCAAGGATTGTTCTATATCGACCTCACCCAAGAGCCTATTCACCGCGAGGCTCGCCAAGTGAGCGGATTCAACGGGCAAGTGTGGATTCTGCGCAAAATCGGAGACAAGGTGCTGTGTGGCGCCGATGCCGGCGCATTTGTAGTAAAGGGGCACCATGCCGAGCATATTCCCGGCTTGCAAGGCACATGGGACTTTAAAACGATAAACAACCGCCCCGACCTCATCCTCAGTTGCGACTACATGGGATTTGCAATCCTCACCCAATCGCAACGCAGCGTTGAATTTGGTTGGAGAATAGAAGGAATCAATATTTCGAGTAACTTGTTTGAACTGGATGTAGATGGCGCTCTGTGGGTGAACCACTGGCAGAAAGGAATTTACCGGCTAACCCCCACCCAAGATTGGCGCCACTTCTCAAATATTGAATACTACTACAGCGGCAACTGCCTCCCGAGCGATGGAAATAACCTTATCTGCAAAATCGACGGGAAAGTGTATGCCTCTTCTACCGACGGATTCCGACATTACGACACAAGGACACACCTGCTCATCAAAGATATGCCGTTAACTTCGGTATTCCACTCCATAGGCTCGACAATTAGAGTGAAGCAACTCCCATCGGGCGACCTATGGGGGATTTGCACCGGCTCGATTTACTACGCACGACGACAGCGCGATGGCTCTTTTGCCACCGACAGCATCTCCACGAGGCGATTTACCAACCAACTGCACATGGATTTGGGAGACTTGGGATATTTCGACGAAAACAACACAATTTTCAATTGCGAAAAGGGGTTCTACGTTATCAACAATTCGCTCCACACCCCCGAACGCACTAAAAAAATACTGATACGCTCGGTGGTGAGCACCAATGCGCCCGATTCGGTGCTTTACTCCTCACGCACAGGTATTTCCAATCACCTCGTTCTGCCACATTCGCTCAATTCCATCCTTATCGAATTTGTGCAGCCCGAATATAGTGGTAAAAACAATGTGGAATACTCATATCGCCTCGAGGGTTTCGACAAACAGTGGAGCCCCAGGCAGCCATCGTGCACCAAAGAATACACAAAACTCGGGAAGGGGGTATATACATTCAGGGTGAAGGCCTTCAACCTCGCCACCGGGCAAGAACAGGAGACGGCGCTCAAGATACACATCCTCCCCGCCTGGTATGAGACCTGGTGGGCTTACACCATCTATGTCCTGCTCTCGATTGTGTGCATCTACTATCTGTTTCTCTATCTCAAGAAACGTGCCGACCGCGAACTAAGCCGCGCGCAAGCCGAGCAGGAACGACAACTCAGAGAGCAGCAGGCGATGTTTGAAATCGAGGAGAACAAGCGCCAAAAGGAGCTTATGAGGCTGCGCAACAGCCAACTCGAGGTGGAACTCAAGCACAAGTCGAGCGAACTCGCCGACAGCATCATGAACCTGGTGCGCAAAAACGATATGCTACAAGAACTCGACTCGCAGATGGAGGAACTCTCCGACTCGGTGAAGCACGAGGAGCGCCGCTCCGCAGTGTCGAAGAAAATCGGAGATATTCGCCGCAGTATAAGGATGAACATGAACGATGACGACAACTGGGAGAAATTCCGCGAGAATTTCAACATGGTGTATGACAATTTCATGCACCATCTCACCACCCACTTCCCCGACCTCAAGAAAAACGACCTCAAACTGTGTGCCTATCTGCGCATGGGGCTTTCCTCGAAGGAGATGGCATCGCTGCTCAACACATCGGTGAGAAGCATCGAAACCGCAAGATACCGATTGCGCAAGAAACTCAACCTCCAGCAGGGCGAAA
>JBJEKB010000221.1:0-10246 GCA_051878395.1 Muribaculaceae bacterium | reverse complement strand
CCCTCTCATATCAAATGCGAAGTTACAAATTTCCCTCCATTCCCGCAAGCCCCGGAGCCGGAAAACAAAAATGGCTCGGCAATTTTCTCGGGGGAAATGGGGTGATTTTTTCAAAACGAAAGTGATTTTATCGCAAAAACAGGGCAAAAACATAAAAATATCCATTATTTTGAAAAAAATTTGCGGAAAAGTTTCGTTATCTCAAAAATAGTATCTAATTTTGTTGCGAAATGAAACGTGTGTTTATTTCAAACGAAAAACCATGCAACACAGCATCGTCTTGTATAATGTTCAAAGAGCGAATAAAGTCTAAAAAATGAAACTCAACAGAAAAGAAAACGAATTTGATGTAATCATCGTGGGTGGTGGCGCCACAGGTGCCGGCACTGCTCGCGACTGCGCCCTCCGCGGGCTCAAGGTGCTGCTCATCGAGCGACACGACTTTGCCGCAGGTGCCACCGGGCGTAACCACGGCTTGCTGCACAGCGGTGCGCGATATGCCGTTACCGATGGCGAGTCGGCTACCGAGTGCATCAAGGAGAATATGATTCTACGACGCATTGCAAGCCATTGCGTCGAGGAAAACGACGGACTTTTCATCTCGCTCCCCGAAGACGACATCAACTATCAAGCCACTTTTGTTGAGGCTTGCCGCAAAGCCGGTATCAACGCCGAGATTATCGACCCAGCCGAGGCGCGAATCATGGAACCTTCTGTAAATCCGTCGATTATCGGCGCTGTGAAGGTGCCCGACGGCTCGGTTGACCCTTTCCGCCTCACGATTGCCAACATCATCGACGCCAAGCAACATGGCGCGACGGTGCTCACCTACCACGAATTGGTGGAATTTATCAAAGAAGGCAACAAGGTGGTGGGAGTTAAGGCTATCAACCACCGCGACAAGTCGGTGGTGTCGTTCTACGCTCCGCTCACCATCAATGCCGGCGGAATCTGGGGGCATCTCATCGCCGAAAAAGTGGGCGTGAAGGTGAATATGTTCCCTGCTAAAGGCTCGCTCCTCATCTTCGGACACCGAGTTAATAATGTGGTGCTCAACCGCTGCCGCAAGCCTGCCAATGCCGACATCCTTGTGCCGGGCGACACTATTTGCCTCATCGGAACCACCTCGAGCCGAGTGGGTTTCGACGAAATCGACGACATTAAAGTAACCGCCGACGAAGTGGACCTCCTCCTCCGCGAGGGGGAGAAACTCGCCCCGGCGCTTGCCTACACCCGCATCCTCCGTGCCTACGCCGGCGTGAGACCGCTCGTCGCCGCCGACAACGACGCCTCGGGACGCAGCATCTCGCGCGGTATTGTGCTCCTCGACCATGCCACTCGCGATGGCGTGGAGGGTTTCGCCACTATCACCGGCGGCAAACTTATGACCTACCGCCTCATGGCGGAATGGGCTACCGACTTGGCTTGCCGCAAACTCGGTGTGAGCGCTCCCTGCGTCACCGCCGAGCAGCCTCTTCCCGGCTCCCGTTCTGCCGAGCCGGAGAGCGATACGAAATCAAAGACTTTCGATTTGCAACTCGATAAGAACCGCAGTTCGGTTCACCGTCATGGCGACATGGCATCCAAAATATCTTCCGCCAACGAGGTGGACAACAGCCTCGTGTGTGAATGTGAGGATGTTACCGTGGGCGAAGTGGATTTTGCCCTCAAAGAACTGGATGTGAACAACCTGGTGGACCTCCGCCGACGCACTCGCGTGGGTATGGGCACTTGCCAGGGCGAACTCTGTGCCTGCCGTGCAGCCGGGTTCCTCGCCGAGGCGCACAAATGCACCGCCAAGGCGAAAAACGACCTCGCCAAGTTTCTCAACGAACGATGGAAAGGGGCTTATCCTGTTGCCTGGGGCGAGGCTCTGCGCGAAGCCGAATACACCCAGTGGGTTTATGGCGCTATTTGTGGAATGGAAAATAATAAAGAATAACGATGAAATTCGATACTATCATAATAGGCGGCGGACTCGCAGGTCTCACCTGCGGTATTGCACTTCAACGCCAAGGTGTGAAGTGCGCAATCGTGTCGGCAGGTCATAGCGCACTCCACTTCTCCTCGGGGTCGTTCGACCTGCTCAACACCCTCCCCGACGGTACTCCCGTGGAGTCGCCTCTCAAGGCAATGGAATCGCTCCCCGCGACCCATCCCTATTCAAAAATAGGAAGCGCCCGCATCAAGGCTCTCGCCGACGAAGCAAAATCGCTGCTTTGCTCCTGTGGAGTGGCTGTGAAAGGCGATGCCGCAACGCCCCACTTGAGATTCACCCCGATGGGCACTACCAAGCCCACATGGCTCTCGTTTGAAGAAATCGCCACTTTGGGCAAGCCCGGCGAATCGCTCGGCAAAAATCTTCTGCTTGTAAATTTTGCAGGATTTCTCGACTTCAACACCGCTTTCATAGCCCGAGAACTCGAGGCTGCCGGCTCGAAATGCACGGTTACATCGGTGAGCATCCCCGAAATCAACCGCTTGCGCATCAACCCCACCGAGATGCGCGCCACCAACATAGCAAAAACACTCGACAACCCACAGGTGCTCTCTTCGCTCATCACAATCCTCAACAGCCGCGCCGCCGGACACGACGCTATAGTGTTGCCACACGTCTTCGGATTTGCTTCCGATGCCGCGCTCCACAGGCTGAGAAGTGAAGTAAAAGCCACCATACATCTCATCCCCACCATGCCGCCATCGGTGCCCGGCATCCGCGCCCAAAGGACGCTCCGCCACGCATTCGAGCAGCTCGGTGGCGTGTATATGCTCGGCGACACCGTTGTCCGTGCCGAGATTGAGAATCACTCTGTAAAACGCATCTTTACCGAAAACCACAGCGACATCGCTCTCACTGCATCCCACTACGTTCTCGCCTCGGGACACTTCTTCAGCAAGGGTCTCGTGGCTACACCACAAGGGGTGTATGAGCCGGTAGCGGGTTGCGATGTGCATTTCGACAAAGACCGCAACAATTGGTACAACGAATCCATGTTAAACTGCCAAGAATACATCTCTTTCGGAGTGGAAACCAATTCCGCTCTCCTCACTTTGGAAGGGGGCACCCCCATCACCAACCTCTATGCCATAGGCTCGGTTCTCGGAGGTTGCAACGCCGTATCGGAAGGCTGCGGCGCGGGGGTTGCCCTACTCACTGCTTTGGCGGTTGCCCACACTATAAAAGGATAGCACTATGAATATGCAGGAAAACAACATAAGCGAAAACAATTTCGAGCAGTGCATCAAATGCACAGTGTGCACCGTCTATTGCCCGGTAGTGCCGGTTAACCCATCCTACCCCGGACCGAAACAAGCCGGTCCCGACGGTGAGCGTCTCCGCCTCAAGCGCGGCGACTTCTACGATGAAGCGCTCAAATACTGCCTCAACTGCAAACGCTGCGAGGTGGCGTGTCCCTCGGGCGTGAAAATCGGCGATATCATCCAACTCGCCCGCATCAAGCACAGCAAGAAACGCCCCGCCCTGCGCGACATGATGCTCGCCAACACCGACATCGTGGGCACTATGGCTTCGACTTTCGCGCCGATTGTCAACACCACCCTCGCGCTCAAACCGGTGAAATGGGCTATGGACTCCGTGCTCAAAATCGACTCACACCGCACTTTCCCCAAATATTCGTCGCAGACTTTTGAAAGTTGGTTCCGCAAAAATGCCATGGCATCGCAAGACCAATATCCGCGACACATCAGTTTCTTCCATGGTTGCTACATCAACTACAACTACCCGCAACTGGGCATCGACATGGTGAAAGTGTTCAACGCTCTTGGCTGTGGTGTGCACCTCCTCGACAAAGAGAAATGCTGCGGCGTGGCTCTCGTGTCCAACGGACTCATTTCGCAGGCTCGCAAGCAGGCACAATTCAATATCGACAACATCCGCCACTCGGTAATCGACAACAAACGCCCGGTGGTGGGAGCGTCATCGACATGTATCTTCACCATGCGCGATGAATATCCCCACCTGCTCGGCATCGACAACGCCGACGTGCGCTCTTCTATCGACCTCGCGACTCGCTTCATCTTCCGCCTCATCGACAACGGCGAGGTGAAAATCAAGTTCCGCGACGATTATCACAGCCGCATAGCATATCACACCCCATGCCACATGGAGAAACTCGGCTGGTCGTTCTATTCTATCGACCTGTTGCGCCGCATCCCCGGCGTTGACCTCGTGGTGCTCGACTCGCAATGCTGCGGTATCGCCGGCACCTACGGCTTCAAGAAAGAGAACTACCCCACTTCGCAAGGCATCGGTGCATCGCTTTTCAAGCAAATCGAGGACGCAAAACCCGATTTCGTGGCTACCGACTGCGAAACCTGCAAATGGCAAATCGAAATGTCAACTCCGGTGAAAGTTAAGCACCCCATTTCGATTCTCGCCGAAGCAATCGACTACGAAGAAACCAAAAAAATTAACTCTTAATACAAACCATTTCAACTATTCTTTAATATCATGTGGAAATTTTTAACACCTCCGGCTTTTAAGCCCGAACTCCCTAAGGAGCAAGTAGATTCTACCTATAAGAGTCTGCGCTGGCAGGTTTTCCTCGGTATATTCATCGGATATGCCGGATTTTACATCGTGCGCAAAAACTTCTCAATGGCAATCCCGTTCCTCGGCGAATTTGGTTTTGAGAAAGGCGAACTCGGTATTGTTCTCTCAATGAACGCCATCGCCTATGCCTTGTCGAAATTCTTGATGGGTAGCGTGAGCGACCGCAGCAATGCTCGCGTGTTCCTCCCACTCGGTCTCGTGCTCGCATCTATCTCTATGATGTTTATGATCGTGCCGGTGGTGGCTTTCGGTCCCGAAAACAAAATGTGGGCTATCGCCCTCATGACAGTGCTCAACTTCCTCGTGGGCTGGTTTAACGGTATGGGTTGGCCTCCTTGCGGTCGTGTTATGACTCACTGGTTCTCTCAAACCGAGCGCGGCACCATGATGTCGATTTGGAACTGCGCACACAATGTGGGTGGCGCCCTCGTTGGTCCTATGGCTGCCTACGGCGCTACATGGTTCGGCTCTTGGTTCTACGGCACTCAAAGCGAATACTACTTCCTCATCGGCACCTATGCGTTCCCCGCTACAGTGGCTATTTTCGTCGCTCTTCTCGCCTACGTTCTCATCCGCGACACCCCGCAATCTTGCGGTTTGCCTTCGATCGAGAAATACCGCAACGACTATCCCAAAAACTATAGCGAACGCTCGGAAGAGGTGCTCACAGCCAAAGAAATCTTCTTCAAATATGTCTTGAACAACAAGATGCTCTGGTTTATCGCCATCGCCAACGCTTTCGTATATATGGTTCGCTACGGATGTCTCGACTGGGCACCAAAATACCTCATGGAGACTCAAAACTATAACATAAAAGAAGCCGGTTGGGCTTATTTCGCCTACGAATTTGCAGCAATCCCAGGCACTCTCATCTGCGGCTGGATTAGCGACAAAGTGTTTAAAGGCGGTCGCGCTCTCACAACATCCATCTTCATGGCTATCGTGGCTGTGTTTATCCTCCTCTACTGGCAATTCTCCGACAATGCTACAGTCGTTACAATGTCGCTCATCGGAATCGGCTTCTTCATCTACGGTCCTGTGATGCTCATCGGCGTGCAAGCCCTCGACTTGGCTCCGAAGAATGCTGCCGGAACAGCCGCAGGTCTCACCGGTTTCTTCGGCTACTTCTTCGGTACCGCTATCCTCGCCAACATCGTGATTGGCTACGTTGCCGAAGCTGCAGGCTGGAACCTCACATTCGTGCTTCTCCTCGCTGCGTGCGCATTGTCGATTCTCTTCACAATGTTCACCTACAAAGACGAGAAACACCTCTTGGCAAGCAAGAAGGCTAAATAATCTATAAGTTCCAATAGTTAGACCAAGTATATAATGCAACATTAGTTGAAGATTAATTCTTCATAAAGACTCGTTTGATGTTCCAATTCTAAATCAATTATCATTTAGACTTTTTTGAGACTTAAGCCGGGGCACCTCAATGCGTGAAGCATCGAGGTGCCTGTTTTTCCCTCCACGCTCCCTGCAAGCGGTTAAGATTTTTAAAAACTGTGTAATGTATTTTGTTTCATTGCCGTTTTGCATTAACTTTGCAACTTGAAATATTAGTGTCAATACACAAAAATGAGAAAATACAACATTATCAACAACACGATGGGGTGGCTGATGTTTGTCGTTGCCGCGGTAACCTATCTCCTCACCATCGAGCCGACAGCCAGTTTTTGGGACTGCGGTGAGTTTATAGCCCAAGGTAATAAATTGGAAGTGGGGCACCCGCCGGGCAACCCGATTTTCATGCTTGCGGCAAGGTTTTTCATCAATTTTGCCTCGGGACCGAGCACTGTGGCTATCTGCGTCAATGCAATGTCGGCTCTGCTCAGCGCAGGCACAATTCTTCTGCTTTTCTGGACTATCACCCACCTGGTGAAGCGTCTTGTAGTTGAAGACAATGCCTCCGACCTGTCGCTTGTCCAATATCTTATCGTTATGGGTAGCGGTGTGTGTGGCGCGCTGGTTTATACCTGGAGCGACACATTCTGGTTCTCGGCGGTTGAGGGCGAAGTGTATGCCTTCTCGTCGTTCTGCACCGCTCTCGTGTTCTGGCTCATCCTCAAATGGGAAAATGTTGCCGACGAGCCGCACAGCGACCGTTGGCTCATCCTTATAGCCTATGTGATAGGCATTTCGGTGGCTGTCCACTTGCTCAACCTCTTGTGTATCCCCGCTATTGTGCTCATTTTCTACTATCGCAAGTGGAAAAACACAAATGTCAAGGGTTCGCTCATCGCTTTGGCTATTTCATTTGCCATTATCGCGCTTATCCTCTTCGGACTTGTGCCGGGATTTGTCAAGGTGGCACAGTCGTTCGAGCTGGTCTTCGTGAATAGTCTTAAATTGCCGTTCAACAGCGGTGTGCTGGCTTATTTTGTCATCGACCTGCTCGTGTTTGCGTGGTGTGTGTATGAATTGCGCCGCCAGAAGAATGTCGGAGCCATCAAGTTCTCGTTCTTCCTCTGCATTGTGGTGTCGGGTATGTTGTTTATCGGCGATGGATGGATTCTCCCGGCAATTCTCACCCTGGCGCTGCTTGCCTACATCATAAATGTCAAGGAGATTCCGGTGCGCATCTTCAGCATCGTGATTTTGAGCATTTTCGTGATTTTTATCGGCTACTCTTCCTATGCGCTGATTCTTATCCGCTCCAATGCCAACACTCCGATGGACCAAAACTCCCCCGACAACGTGTTTGCCCTCGGCAGTTATCTCAACCGCGAGCAATATGGACAGAAACCGCTGCTCTACGGGCAGACTTTCAATTCTCCGGTGGTGTATCAATACAACTCCAAAGGTGTGCCCCGCGCCAAAGCCAACGAGGGGAAGGCGCTCTATTCCAAAGGGGTGAAAACTTCGCCCGAGGAGAAGGATTTCTACCATTTCGACGGCTATGAGCAGGACTATGTGATGGCGCCCGAGATGGATATGCTCTTCCCGCGCATGTACAGCGACCGCCATAAGGCGCTATATATGGAATGGCTTGGTATCACCGACGCCGACCTCAACCAAGTGGAAGTGGTTACGCGAATCGATGCCGACGGCAATCAGCTCGACAGCCAATATTTCGCCAAGCCCACTTTCCTCCAAAACCTCAGATTCTTCTTCGACTACCAACTCAATTACATGTATTGGCGCTACTTTATGTGGAATTTTGTGGGTAGGCAAAACGATATCCAGGGTACCGGCGAGATCACTCACGGCAACTGGATTTCGGGCATCTCGTTTATAGACAATCCGCGCCTCGGCGACCAATCGCTGCTGCCCCGCGACCTCGGCGAAGGCAACAAGGGACACAATGTATTCTTCATGCTTCCGCTATTGCTCGGTATGGCCGGATTGCTCTGGCAGGCCTACAAGGACCAACGCGGTATTGAGCAATTTTGGGTGATTTTCTTCCTGTTCTTCATGACAGGTATCGCTATCGTGCTCTACCTCAACCAGACTCCAAGCGAGCCGCGCGAACGCGACTACGCTTTTGCCGGTTCGTTCTACGCTTTCGCAATCTGGGTGGGTATGGGTGTCGCCGGAATCTTCAATCTGGCTAAACTCCTTCTCAAGAAGATGAACAAGACGCTCGACGAGCGTGGCAACATCGTTGTGGCTTCGATTGCAGCGCTTATCGGTGTGCTCGTGCCGCTGCAGATGGTGAGCCAGACTTGGGACGACCATGACCGCTCAGGTAGATATGCTTGCCGCGACTTCGGCATGAACTATCTGTCGAGTGTGGGCGAAAACGGCATTATTTTCACCAACGGCGACAACGACACTTTCCCATTGTGGTATGCCCAGGAGGTGGAAGGCTATCGCACCGATGTGCGTGTGGTTAACCTCAGCTATTTAAGCACCGACTGGTACATCGAGCAGATGCGTCTCCAGGCTTATGAGAGCGCTCCGCTGCCCATGCTGAGCGACCGCACCACTTTTGCCTACAGCAACCGTGCTTTCAACTACATCATCGAGCCTGACACTACTCCGGTTACGGTTCAAACCGCCTTGAAGCATCTCTACAGCCCGAGATATAAGGACAACGACTGGAATCTCCCCGAAGTGAAATATCCTGTGATGTATCAACCTATTGATGCCAATGCCCTTGTGGCAAACAAGATTATCACCGAGGAGGAGAAGCCTCTGGTGGAAGAATTTATCCCGTTTGACTTCACATCCGACCCCGGAACTCACTCCGACGGCGGTCTCTCGACAAGCCGTGTGGCTTCGCTCGACATTATCTCCACCAATGCGGAGCAGGGCTGGAAACGACCCATCTACTTCGCTATGACTGTCCCCGACAGGTATTACCTCAATCTTGCGCCTTACATGCAATCTACCGGTCTCGCCTACGAGGTGCTCCCGATTCTGCATCCGCAATCGCAAACCGACGAGTATGGCGTGAACACCGACAAGGCGTTTGAAAACGTAACCACGAAGTTCCGCTGGGGCGGTTTCGAGAGCGTTACTCCCGACCACACCATCTATGCCGACGAGACTGTGTCGCGAATGGTTTCTACCCACCGAACAACGCTCTGCGACCTCGCAAGCGCGCTCATTGTCGAGGGTATGGAGGTGAAAGAGGCTCTCAAAGAGACAAAACTCCCCGCCGACAGCGCCAAGGAATACACCGATTTCGTTCAAGACCGCTTCGACAAGGCTGCCACTGTGCTCGCGTTGATGAACGAGAAACTCCCCACTTTCAATGTGCCTTACTCTATCCAGAGCGGCTACACTGTGGGACAAACCTACTTGCTCCTCGGCGAGGCAAGCGAGAAGCCGGAATACACCAAACAGGGTCTTGACATTCTCCACAGCGAAATTCTCCGCTTTGCCGGTTACTTCCGCTTCTACCAGAGTCTCGACGCTCAGTTGTATTCGCGCCTCTCCAACACCGACCGCTACATCGACCGCCGCTATCTCCTCGAACTCGTCCACCTCTATTCTTCCTATGCTCCCGAAGAGGATGTGAAGAAACTCAATGGCGAGATGACCGGAATTGGCGTGAACATTGCTCGCCTCAACCAGTTCCTCGAAGCTTACAATTAATTCATCTATAATCGGCTATGCCTGCACTCCTGTGCGGGCATGGCTTTTTTATTCACTTATAATCTCCTCTCACCGTGTTTATCGAACAGCCGCCTTTGCTCTATCGTATGCTATTCCCCGAAGGGGTGTGGCGCATAACCAAAAAGAAAAAGTGTGTCTATCTCACTTTCGACGACGGACCGATTCCCGAGGTTACCCCTTGGGTGCTCGACACGCTCGACAACTACGGCATCAAAGCCACTTTTTTCTGCGTCGGTGAGAACGTGAGCCGCCATCCCGAACTCCTCGAGGAGATAAAACGCCGCGGTCACAGTGTTGGTAACCACACCTACAACCACCTGCAGGGCGCACACGTTACCACTACCACCTATCTGCGCAACATCATGAAAGCCGACAGGCTCATTCAAAGCAACCTATTCCGCCCGCCCCACGGTCTCTTGCGCTGGAAGCAGGCTCGAATCATCAAGCACCACTTCAACATCATCATGTACGACCTCGTTACACGCGACTACTCCAAAAAACTCAACGGAGAAGAGGTGTTCCGAAATGTGAAGCGGTATGCCCGCAAAGGCTCCATAATCGTGTTTCACGACTCGCTCAAAGCCGAGAAAAATATGAAATACGCCCTCC
>JBJEKB010000220.1:0-10314 GCA_051878395.1 Muribaculaceae bacterium | reverse complement strand
TTTGCTTATTTCCCCAATTTCTTACCAAATAAGCATATAATTTTTTGCTTATTTTCCCTAAAATCGGAAAAATAAGAGTGTAATTTTTTGCTTATTTTCCCAAAACATATTATTTTTGCATAAAACTTTTATTAGTATTACAGTTATGATATACACCGAACTTCTCGAAAGACAGATTATAGATCGTCTGCGTGTTGATAACCCGTGGTGGACCGAGGGGGCTATACCTTCATTTTACAAGGATATGTCTCCCCGCTTATATCTAAATAGATTCTACTCTCTTGTGCGAGAAATGGACATTAAGAGAGCTTTAATTCTTATGGGCCCAAGACGTGTTGGCAAGTCCGTAATGATATATCATACCATTCAACGACTGATAGACGATGGCGTTCCCGCTCAAAACATTATCTATATCTCGGTGGAAACGCCCATCTACAACAAGATTCTTCTTGAGCAACTTTTCAACCTATCCAAGCAGACACTTGGCAAGGCAGCTCGCGATGATGAGGAATACTATGTTTTCTTCGACGAAATTCAATATCTTAAAGAATGGGAATTGAATTTAAAATCACTGGTCGATACATATAAGAATGTGAAATTTGTGGCAAGTGGCTCTGCCGCAGCCGAACTCAAGAGACGCAGCAATGAAAGTGGTGCTGGACGTTTCACCGATTTCGCTCTGCCTCCTCTCACATTCTACGAATACATTCATCTTAAAGGATATGAAAGCCTCATGATTCCACGCCCTTTAGAGTGCGGGGAAAAGGAAATAAAATACTTCGATACCATTGATATCGAAAAACTCAACAGCTTGTTTATCGACTATATAAACTATGGAGGATATCCCGAAGTTGTTTTCAATAATAAAATTAAAGAAAACCCCGGGCAGTTTATTCGCCACGACATAATAGACAAGGTTCTACTTCGAGATCTTCCAAGCCTCTATGGAATCCAGGATGTACAAGAACTAAACTCTCTTTTCACGATGATTGCCTACCATTCGGGGGCGCAATTCTCATACGAAACAATGTCAAAAGAATCGGGTGTGAGAAAAGACCTGCTCAAGAAATATATCCAGTATCTCGAAGCGGCTTTTCTTATCAAAGTTATTCATAGAACAGATGACAATGCCAAGAGATACCAGCGGGAAGTGAGTTTCAAAATCTATCTCACAAATCCATCACTGCGATGTGCTTTGTTTCAACCGATTAATGTAACCGATGAAGAAATTAGTGAATTAGTTGAGACTGCCGTGTATGCTCAATGGATTCCACGCATAGAGACTGATATTTCTTTTGCCAATTGGAAACTAAACAAGAAAGAGCAGGGCGAGGTGGATATCGTAGGTATCGACAAAGGACGACTGAAACCCAAATGGGTAGTAGAAATCAAATGGAGCGACAGATTTACCGAGCATGCAGGAGAATTGTCTTCACTCCTTTGGTATATGGAGAAGAATGCCTTAAGCGAGGCTATTGTCACCACCGAAACAATAACTAAAGAGAAACAGATGGAGAAAGTGAAACTTCATTTTATCCCTGTGGCTTGTTATGTATATACGGTAGGAAAAAACACTCTCAACCAAGAAAAGTACACAATAGGATTATAAGCGGCAGTGCCGTTGGAAAAATAAGGGTGTAATTTTTTTGCTTATTTTTCCACCGGCACTTAATTCGCTGTGTTTCTGCAAGTTGCAGCGGAATATTAAGAAACACCGATGGGATTGCCGGCGAGATGCGGGCGGCGATGGGTCTCAAGGCGGATTTATTTGGGGGATTGAGGGATTTTTCGTAACTTTGCAACGGCTTTGAGAAAAGTGGATTTCTCATTGCCGTTTTACTCACTTAATGGACTTTAGCGAATGGATAATGGAGAGAATTTTCGGCACGAGAAGGTGCTGAAGCGCGCTACCAAGGCATTGTCGGCTCAAGACGGCAACAAGAATATGTGTCATTTGAGACGACACGGAGAGCCCCTACCTTCGCAATCCCAAATTTCCCAGTTTGTTGATATATGCCGCTCGGTTCTTTTCCCCGGCTTTTTTGGTGTTGACAGTGTGAACACTGCCAATATCGAGTATGTTGTGGGGGTAGAGTGCGAGAAACTGATGGAGTTGCTCGAAACGCAGGCTCAGGCAGGGCTGTTGCTCGATGTGAAATGCGGCGAAAGTGCCGATATGGCGCAGATTGCCCGCAAAGCACATGGCGTGGCTATGGATTTTGTCGATTCGCTTCCCGAGATGAAGCGCGTTCTCCAAACCGATGTCGAGGCGATGTATATCGGCGACCCGGCTGCGGTGAGCCGCGAGGAGGTGGTGTATTGCTACCCCGCTTTGAAGGCGATTGCCAATTACCGTATCGCTCACAAGTTGTTGCAACTCGGCGTGCCGGTGATTCCGCGCATAATCACAGAACTCGCTCACTCCGAGACCGGTATCGACATCCACCCCGGGGCTGAGATTGGTGAGTATTTCGCTATCGACCACGGAACAGGTGTCGTGATTGGCGCAACCGCCATTATCGGCAACCATGTGAAACTCTATCAGGGTGTTACACTCGGCGCCAAGAGTTTCGACCTCGATGAGAACAACAATCCCATCAAGGGGATTCCGCGCCACCCGATTATTGGCGACAATGTGGTTATATATTCCAACGCCTCGATTCTCGGCCGCATTTCCATTGGCAAGAACGCCGTTATCGGTGGCAACCTTTGGGTTACAGTAGATGTTGCCGAGGGGGAAAAACTTGTACAAGCAAAAGCAAACAACATATTAAGATTTAAAAGCGATGAATGACAAATTTGAATTGATTGCCAAGACCTTCCAGGGGCTTGAGGGCGTGCTCGCCGATGAATTGAAAGAAATCGGCGCCGAAAATGTGGAGGTGGGTCGCCGCATGGTCTCTTTCGATGGAGACAAGTACATGATGTACAAGGCGAATTTCTGCTGCCGCACTGCCTTGAGGATTCTCAAGCCGTTTTATAAGTTCAAAGCATCTTCTACCGACCAACTTTATGAGGAGGTGAAGAAATATGACTGGGACAAAGTGCTCTCTCCCAACCAAACCTTTGCTATCGATTCTACGGTGTATAGCGAGGAGTTCCGTCATTCCAAATTTGTTACCTATCGCGTTAAGGATGCCATTGCCGATTATTTCAACGAGAAATATGGCAAGCGTCCGTCGATAAGACTTACCGGTGCCGATATAATTATGAATGTGCACATTGCCGGCGACGCCGTTACATTGTCGCTCGACAGCTCGGGCGAGTCGCTCCACAAGCGCGGCTATCGCGTGGCAAGCACCGAGGCTCCTATCAATGAAGTGCTCGCTGCCGGATTGCTCAAACTCGCCGGGTGGAATGGCGATTGCAACCTTGTCGATCCCATGTGCGGCTCGGGCACATTCCTCATCGAGGCAGCGCTGATTGCAGCCAACATCTACCCCGGTGTGTTCCGCAACTCGTTTGCTTTTGAGCGTTGGCGCGATTTCGACAGCGAAATGTTTGACGCTATCTACAACGACGACAGCAATGAGCGCGAATTTGCATTCCACATCTATGGTAGCGACATCTCGCCCAAAGCGGTTGACATTGCCAAAGCAAATATCAAGAATGCAAGCGTGGCTAAATATGTGAGCGTGGAAGTAAAGCCGTTCCAGAAAATCGAGAAAGCACCCGAGGCGGGTATGCTCATCACCAATCCTCCATACGGCGAGCGAATTGTGCTCGACGACATGGTTGACTTCTACCACCTCATCGGCGACTCCCTCAAATCCACTTTCAAAGGCTACAAAGCATGGATTATCGGTCCGAGCAACGAGTTGTTCGACAATGTGGGACTCAAGCCGAGCCTTCGCTATCCTATCCTCAACGGCGCGCTCGAATGTGAGTTGCGAGAATATGTGATTTTCGATGGCAACTATCGCGATTTTATCAAGGCGGGCAACACCGTTAAGAACGGTGAGTTTAAGCGCGCACCCAAGCCGGAGCGCCGTCCCAAATTTGGTGGCGACGACAACCGTGAAAGCCGTCGCAAGCCCTACGGACGCCGTCCGGAACCGGAAGGGAAGCCTCGATTCCCGCTTGAGGAGAAATATCGCAAGCCCTACACCCCAAAGCGCAAAGACGCAACAACTCCCAATGATGGCGAGCGCACTCCCAAGCCCGACTATCGTCGCAACGCGCCAAAACCGCCGATGCAAATCAAATTCCGCGAGCCACAACTCAGCGAGGCTGACGAGCGTCCAATCACTCACCGTCGCCCCACTTGGAAAAAGAACGTGTTTGTGAAGCAAAAAGATTATAACCCTGATAACGAAAACAATACTAACACAGAAAACGAATAATACAATATGGAAAAGATTCTTCTTCTCGGAAGTGGTGGCAGAGAATGTGCCTTGGCATGGAAAATCAGCCAAAGCAGCAGTGTGGAAACATTGTATATCGCCCCGGGCAACGGCGGCACCGACCGCTATGGTAAAAACATTGCCATGTCGCCGCTCGACTTCGACGCTGTGGGCACTTTTGTCAAGGAAAAAGGGATCACAATGGTGGTTGTGGGCAATGAAGACCCGCTTGTAGCCGGAATCTACGACTATTTCCAAGCCGATGAGGCTCTTGCAAAAGTTGCTGTTGTGGGTCCGTCGAAAGCAGGAGCGCGCCTCGAAGGGAGCAAAGATTTCGCCAAAGGCTTCATGGAACGCCACGGGATTCCCACCGCAAAATATCTTAGTGTTACCAAAGAAAACATCGAAGAAGGTATCAATTTCCTCCGCTCGCTTAAGGCGCCATACGTTCTAAAGGCTGACGGACTTGCGGCAGGCAAAGGTGTGCTCATCCTCCCCACTCTCGAAGAGGCTGAAAAAGAGCTCGGAGCGATGCTCGACGGAATGTTTGGCGCATCGTCTGCGACTGTGGTTATCGAGCAGTTCCTAAGCGGCATCGAATGTTCGGTTTTCGTGCTCACCGATGGCGAAAACTACAAAGTGCTCCCGGTTGCCAAAGACTACAAGCGCATCGGCGAGGGGGACAAAGGACTCAACACCGGTGGTATGGGTGCCGTGTCGCCTGTAAGTTTTGCCGACGACGTGTTTATGGCGAAGGTCAACGACCGCATTATCATCCCAACCATCGAAGGTCTTAAGAAAGAGCAAATTACATATCATGGCTTCATATTCCTCGGACTCATCAACGTGGAAGGAGAGCCGTATGTCATTGAATACAATGTTAGAATGGGCGACCCCGAAACCGAAGTGGTAATGCCGCGCATTGCAAGCGACATTGTGCCTTTGCTCCGCGCTGCCACCGACGGCAATTTAGGCTCCCTCTCTCTCGAAATCGACAACCGATATGCCACTACAGTGATGCTCGTGTCGAAGGGCTATCCCGAAGCCTACGAGAAAGGCAAACTCATCACCGGGCTCGAAAACGTGGCAGACAGCATCTTGTTCCACGCAGGCACCAAGAAAACGCCCGAAGGCGAGGTGTTCACCAATGGAGGACGTGTCATCTCGGTTACTTCCTATGGCGAAACAAAAGACGAGGCTCTTGCTCGCTCTTTTGAATCAATTAAGAAAATCGACTTTGAAGGGAAGACCTTCCGCCGCGACATCGGTTTTGATTTAGACTAATCGCCGATGCTGCTGCGCGCCGAGCAAATAGAACGGATATTACACAGCCGCAACTTGAGTGTTGCGGCATTTGTGTTAATGCTGGTGATGGGATATGTGTCGCAACTGTTCCATCCAGGCGATGCCGTGATTACTCTCGAAGGCACCGCAGCGCAATTCTCGGTGGGCGAAGGGAGTGTTACAGCCGCCTATCTTGCAGGTGTTGTGTGCATCTCCGCTATTGCCATATTCATAAGCCTGCTGCACAAGCACTTTCTCTTCATCACCTCTCTCACTTCGTTCTATGCAACATTCCTGTTCTGCTTTTCCGCCGCGATTCCCGCTCTGTGCGGCGAGGTGGGACACATGCTTCCGGCAATGGTGAGCCTTGGATGCTCCATGATACTGTTTTCGTGCTACGAAGACCGCACATCGATGAGCCGGGTGTTCATGATATTCACCATCCTATCGACATTCTCGCTTGTGGAATATGCATTTATCGCATACATAGCGCTGTTTGTGGTGGGGGTGATACAAATGCGCATCTTTTCGCTGCGCACGTTCCTGGCTATCCTTTTTGGCATAATCACACCTTATTGGATTGTGCTCGGATTTGGCATCGTAAGCCCTTACGACCTCACTTTCCCTCATCTCGAGAATGCTGTGGGGCAAATTTGGAGCGAAAACAACCATTTTATCCTTGCGGCAGTGCTGCTCGTCGGCATCGTTACGCCGATAGCCAACAGTTTCAATCTGCTTAAACTCAAATTGCAGTTGCGAGCCTACAACGGCTTCTTCATTTTGCAGTTTATTGTCTCTACAGCAATGATTTTCATCGATTATAGCCGACACCTCGACTATGCGATGACACCGATTGTGTGCACTGCTGTGTTTCTGGCGCAATATTTCACAATGAGCGGATTGCGGCGCAAATACATCGTCATGTTGGCGGTGTTGCTCGCTGCGATTGCCGCTTCTATAATAGGCATTATCAGATGAAAACGATAATAGAATCGCATATCCCATACATCAAAGGGGCTTTGGAGCCATTTAGCGAGGTGGTGTATCTCGAGCCGGAGCAATTCACCCCCGAGGCGGTATCCGATGCCGATGCCCTGGTGGTGCGCACTCGCACACGCTGCGATGCCGCGCTACTCGATGGCTCGAATGTAAAATTTGTGGGCACTGCCACAATAGGCACCGACCATATCGACCTCAACTACTGTGCTTCGCGAGGAATCGAGGTGGCGAGTGCGCCGGGATGCAATGCCCCGGCGGTGGCGCAATATGTTTTGGCTCATGTGGGACGACGCATCGCCACCCTCGGTGTCGCTCCGAGCGATTGCACCATTGGCATTGTGGGGGTTGGGCACATCGGGCGAATCATTGAGCGCTGGGCTGCCGCTATAGGTTTCAAAACTCTGTTATGCGACCCTCCAAGAGCAATCGCCGAAGGTGCCGATCGATTTGTGTCGCTTGCCGAGATTGCCGAGCGTGCCGATGTGATTACTTTCCACACTCCCCTCACCCGCTCCGGCGACTACCCCACTTTTCACATCTGCAACGCGCAATTTGTGGCGAGTCTCAAGAGATGCCACACTCTCATCAACGCTGCCCGCGGAGCGGTGTTCGACACCGCGGCGGTGATTGAAGCCCCTGCCGGAATCGAGATTGTAACCGACTGCTGGGAAGGCGAACCGGCGATTTCGCCGATTCTGCTTGCAAAATCGGCTCTTGCCACGCCCCACATTGCCGGATATTCGCTGCAAGGGAAGATGCGCGCCACTGCAATGGTGCTGCAAGCGCTCAAAAAGCACTTCTCCCTTGGCATCGATGTCGATAAGGTGGTAGCGACTCCGCCTGTGGCTGAGCATCCGTCGCTCGAGCAAATCATGGCGTCGTGCAACCTCGAAAGTATCTCGGAGATGCTTAAATCGCATCCCGCCGATTTTGAATCGCTTCGCAATAACTACAAATTAAGGTCGGAACCATGAGAATACTCATTACAGGCGTGCACGGATTCATGGGAAGCAACCTCGTTGAATCGCTGTCGAAGGTACACACTATCTTCGGACTCGACATTGTGTCGCCTGCGACTCCGGGAGTGGAGAAAACCTATTCCTGGGACGACCTCAAGCAGGGAAATGTCCCTGTGCCTGACGCCATAATCCACCTTGCCGGCAAAGCGCACGATGTGCAAAACAAGGCTGTGGCTGAGGAATATTTCATGGTAAACACCACCCTTGCAACTCGCATCTACGACTATTTCACAGCCCATCCCGAGGTGAAAAAATTCATATTTTTCAGTTCGGTGAAGGCGGTGGCACATGCTGTCGAAGGCGATGTGCTCACCGAAGATGTGGAATACCATCCTGTGGGACCTTATGGCGAGAGCAAAGCGGCTGCCGAGAAATATATGCTCGCGCATCTCGTCAACGACCGCGAGACCATCATTCTCCGGCCCTGCATGACCCACGGACCGCGAAACAAAGGGAACCTCAACCTGCTCTACCGCATTTTAAGCAAAGGGATTCCGTCGCCTCTCGGCGCTTTTGACAATCGCCGCACCTTCACTTCGATAGAGAATATGAAATTCATCATTTCGCGGCTCCTCGATTGCAAGGTGGAGAGCGGAGTGTATAACGTGGCAGACGATGACGCAATCTCGATTAACGAGCTTGTCGAGGAAATGTGCCTCGCTATGGGGCGGAAACCGCGCATTTGGCGCATCCCGCGCTCCATCGTTAAAGCGGTGGCAAAAATCGGCGACTTCATCCACCTGCCCCTCAACACCGACCGCCTCGAGAAACTCACCGAGAACTATGTGGCAAGCAACGCCAAGATTAAGCGAGCCTTGGGCATCGACCGCCTCCCGGTAAAGGCTCAAGATGGAATCCGACACACCGTGGAATCCTTCTCCCAGAAGCCTTAAAAGCCCTACTTCAAGACAAGATAGTTTATAGCAGCCTAAGATATAGAATGTTAGGCAACTACCCGATTATGAGAGTTGTTCCCAACATGTTTTCCCTTCCCTCCGTATTAGAAGCACAATATATAAAACCATCATTGAAAGAATCGGAGAGAATGTATAAATAGAGATAGGATCTCCTAATATGACACTAATTATATAAATTATCTGGTTGAAAATTCCCATTATAATGATGATATAGAAACCAATCTTTTTCCAGCATATCAAAGATAGAAATCCACAGAACAAAATTGCAGAAGATACAAACCCATAAATCCTGGTAAACATTGGGTCATTGGCAGACCATAGACCTTTACTTGTAAATATAGTAAAGAAATATGCAATTCCATATAGAGCATTGAGAATCAAACAAAGCCACAAATAGAATGATGTGAACCTGGAACGTTTCCTAATCTGAAAGACCTCGGAAGTATTGACTTCTTGTATTATGGGAAGTCTTTCGCCACAATGTTTGCATCGCGACAAGATTCTCGGTGTCTCCTTACCACAAAATGGACATTTAAAATTTTCCATAGTTTATTACTTTAATTCGTTATTGGTATTTTTTCTTATTCAAATTATTGATACATGGACAAAGTTAGATAGAATAGCAATAGGTATCAAGATCACGGCTCTTTCTTAACCTTAGAAGGAAGAGCCGTGGTCAAAGGTTTTATATTCACTTGAAACAATATCTTAGTATCTGTTTATCTTCACGCGGAAGTCGTCGAGGGTGTTGGGCGATGATGTGCTGTAGCCCTCGCCGTTCTTGTTGCCGTAGTTGAACCAGAAGTAGAACTCGAATGAGCCGTCGGGCGAGAGTGCCTTAAATTCGGCTTTGAGCACCTTGCGACCTTGGAAAGTTGCGGTCTTAGGCTCATCGCCATTGTAGATGCTGATTTGATAGCCGCTGTCGCGCATCACTTGCATCCACTTGTCATAGCTCCACTCGCGAGAGAAGCCGTAGAGCGACTCCCAGAGGTGTGGAATCTCGTCGATAAACACCGAGTTCACGCGACCATCTTTGTTGAAGTCCCAATAGCGGTTGCCGTTAACGGCAAAATTGGATGTACCATCGTTGTCGTGCTCAAACTTCATACCCTTGTTCTCGAGATTGCGAATCACATCACCAAGGCGAATGCCGGTGTAGTCAATCGGGAAGAGTTCGTTGAGGTTGGTGGGGACAAGGCGAGTGTTGCCATAAGAATTGCCGTATGAGGTGGTGCTACCATAAGTGCTATTGTTGCTGTAGGAGTTGCCACCACGGCGGCTTATTGCCTCCTCAAGGTCGGAAACCACAAAGCCGATTTGCTTGCTCAAGCGGCTGAACACTGCTGTGAAGAATGTGGCATCCTTGATATACATCTCGCATTGAATTTGATACACACTCTCAAACGGGATTATCTTGGCGTTTTTGTAGGCGTTCAATTCATTTGAGATTGACATGATAAATTCGCGTGTTACAGTGTTATCGTAACTTGCCGACACGAAGAGTTTGGCAAAATAGGGTTGCTCGCCGGTAACAGACACATAGGCGTTGCGGAAGATTGTTGAAGTGCCTACGCCAAGGTCCTGATACGATATAGAGAGGTCGCCGTCGCTGTCGGGGCTATTGGGGATGCCTCGTTGGTTGAGGGTTCGAGAAATGGCACTTTGTACCAATTTTGCATCTTGTGCCACTGCGATAAATGGCATCACCAATGCAAGTAGTATTATAATAGATAACTTTTTCATAACAGT
>JBJEKB010000219.1:0-10331 GCA_051878395.1 Muribaculaceae bacterium | reverse complement strand
AGGGACACTACCAGCAGATGCTCTACATAATCTTCTCGCTGATGGGATATTACCTCGATGTGGAAGTACACACCGCAAAAGGCAGAGTGGATTTGGTGCTCCATGCACCGCAAGCGCTCTATATCATTGAGATAAAGCTTAACAAATCGGCGGAAGCTGCGATGGAGCAAATCGAATTGAAGCAATACGACAAGCGATTCTCGCTGCTCAATCTCCCCATTGTGAAAGTAGGCGTAAACTTCAGCACCGAAGCCCGCAACATCACCGACTGGACCATCACCGACCCCCGAAATGGTTGATTGCTGCGTTTTTTTGCGTTGTGATATTGTGATACCAACAAATCTTAGTAAATTTGCACTCCGTAGGTTGAAAAACATTAACGGATTTCTAAAAACAATTATTAATTACAATAAATCAAATTAAAACATGGCAACACCCCACATTTCAGCCGCCAAAGGCGATTTTGCAAAAACAGTTTTGATGCCCGGCGACCCTTTAAGAGCAAAATTTATTGCAGAAACATTCCTTGATGATATCAAACTCGTTACCTCTGTTCGCAATGTGCTTGGCTACACCGGTACCTATAAAGGTGTTAAAGTGTCGGTAATGGCAAGCGGTATGGGTATGCCGAGCATTGGCATCTACTCCTACGAGTTGTTTAAGTTCTATGATGTAGATAATATTATCCGTATTGGTTCAGCCGGCAGTTATCGCGATTGGCTCAAGGTTATGGATGTAACTCTTGCCAAGACAGCGGTAAGCGAGTCTTCATTTGCCAAGACCCAAGGCGGCTGCGATGACACATCCATTGCTCCAAGTGCCGAAATCAACGACCTCATCATGAAAAAAGCCGAGGAGTTGAACATCAACTGCAAATACAGCGTGGTACATTCGAGTGATGTGTTCTATCGCGAGGCTTCACAAGGCACATGGCAAGACATTGCCGAGAATACAGGTAGCGACTGCGTGGAGATGGAAAGTTTCGCATTATTCCACAATGCAAATGTGCTCGGAAAGAGAGCGGCTTGCCTTCTCACAATCAGCGACTCATTTGTAAATCATGAAGAACTTACAGCAGAACAACGCCAGAACTCGTTCCGCGAAATGATGATTCTTGCTCTCGAAGCAGCAATTTGTCTCTAAAAGAAAATTGGTATTATAATCGGGATGCGCATGCCTCGCAAAGAGGTGTGCGTATTCTTTTGTTTCTTAAAAAATGTTGCTTAACGACTGATTTCGGGCTTGTAATTTGGTTATCATTGTAAAATGAAGTATTTTTGATAGATTTTAAGCAAACTATATTCATTTATTCAAATTATGATACGCCGATTTATTCTATTTGTTGCCGTAATCTGTTCAGTGATAACATTATATGGGGCTGAACAGAACAAGACACTATTTGAATACCCTGTGGTGCCCGACACCATGACCACTCTCGAAAATCGTTCCAACTATTTTGTGGCACATTTTTGGGAAAAATGCAATCTGTCAAAACCATTTGCCGATGATGCGTTGCTGGCATCGGCAATCGAGGATTACATTGTGTTTTTCCAATATGCCAACAAAACCGTTGTGAAATCTTCGGTCAACGACCTGATGAATAAAGCGCAGTCTAATATGCCCAATTTTTGGAAGATTGCCAACGTGGTAGAAGATTTGATGTATTCGCCGGGTGCGCCATACCAGAGCGATGAGGCGTATCTCTTTTTTGTGAACAATATTATGCGCTCATCACGAGTGAAGAAAGGGGAGAAGCAACGCTATCAAGCCCAGGTGGAGAGAATTAACAATAACCAAATCGGAGTTGAGGCGCAAGACTTTAAATTTCGTGATGCCGATGGTAAAGAGCAGAATCTTTATTCGATAGCCACTCCGACGCTCATTATAATTTTCGAGGATAACGATTGCGTGGATTGCTCAATCGCACGTCTTCGCTTGAGTACCAATGTCGCTATCAACAACCTCATCTCAAGCGGACAGTTGTCGATACTCAGTGTATCAGCCGACAACTACAGCAAAGAGTGGGGCGATGCAGCCAAGGCATCTTCACCGCAGTGGATTAATGCCGCATCGCATGAGGCGCGCGACCGCTACGATTTACGTGTGTCGCCGGCAATCTATGTGCTCGACAGCGAGAAGAAAATCATTAATAAAAACATATCAGCCGATGCAATCATTTCGGCTCTCGACCGCTAACCCTATAGTTCTTTGTTATGAAAGAATGGATTAAATATTTGTTCATGCATAGCGCAGGTTACACCTACAGCAACCTGTCGCGCCTGTTTATGCGCCTATTTGTCGGCATAATGTTCTTGCAGTTTGGCATCCGTCAGATTTTGGCTTTTAATGCCTATGCACCCACGTTCCCGGCAGTGCTTGGGATGTCTTCAACTTCCACACTCATTGCAATGATTGTGATAGAGGTGGTGTGCTCCACTTTTATAATGTTTGGGTTTCTCACACGCATCTCTGTGTTGCCCGCGATAGTGTCGATGGTGATAGCCGAGGAGTATCTGCTCACAAAAGTGGTTTCCGACCCCACAATGATAGACTATATGCAACCCGGATACATCCCAATCTTTTTCATCGGCGTATTCTTCTACTTGCTACTCTCGGGACCGGGCAAGATTTCACTCGATTATCTCATTTCGCTTCATCTCATTAACAACAACAAGACAAATGACGATGACGACACACTCAAGGAGGCTTAGAATATGAGGATAGCAGTGCTTATTTCGGGAGGCGTGGATAGTGCGGTGGTAGTGCACCGCCTCAAAGAGGAGGGGCACGACCTTAACCTATTCTATATCCGCATAGGAATGGACAATGGCGAGGGCGATTGCTCTGCCGAGGAGGATATAGAGATGTGCACCCTCATAGCACGCCGCTATGGTCTGCCACTTGAGGTGGTGTCGCTTCATGAGGAGTATTGGGAAAACGTGATGCAATATGCGTTGCGCACGGTGAAAGCCGGTCTCACCCCAAATCCCGACATGATGTGCAACAAGATGATTAAATTCGGGTTCTTCGAGCAGCGTTGGGGAAAGAATTTTGATATCACCGCCACCGGGCACTATGCCTCGACCGATTTTGTCGATGGGGTGAAGTATCTTGCCACTGCGGTTGACCCGGTGAAAGACCAAACAGATTTCCTCGCTCAAATCTCGTATGACCAACTCAAGCATCTAATGTTCCCTCTCGGAGAATTGCCCAAAAGCAGGGTGAGGGAGATAGCGATGGAGGCTAAATTGCCTAATGCCTATCGCAAAGACAGCCAGGGGATTTGCTTCCTCGGCAAAATCAACTACAATGACTTCATTCGCCGCCATCTTGGAGAGAAAAAAGGAAATATCATCGAACTGGAAACCGGAAGGAAGCTCGGAACTCACAACGGAATTTGGTTTCACACAATCGGGCAGCGCAAAGGCCTCGGATTGAGTGGCGGTCCCTGGTATGTGGTGAAGAAAAACATACAGGACAACGTAATCTATGTGAGCAACGGCTACGACACCGAGAAACAGTATGGCAAAATACTCCATCTCGATGAGATGCACTTCATCTCGGGCAATCCATGGGGCGAAGGTGTGGAAAAGGTGAAAATTATGTTCAAGAACAGGCACTCGCCCGAGTTTATTCCGGCAACATTCCGCCACTTGCACGACCGCGAGTGGGTGATAGAGGCTGAGAACAAAGTGCAAGGTATCGCCCCCGGACAGTTTGCCGTGATATACGACCGTTCGGCACATTTGTGCTACGGAAGTGGAGTAATTACCGGACAGAAAATAGATTGAGATAGAAAATGGACGATTTGATAAAACTTTCGGTATATGGCATCACCTACAGCCAGGTGAAAGATGGTGTCTATGCTCTGCTGCTTGCCGAGGAGAATGGCAGGCGCCGCATCCCAATAATTGTGGGAGTGGCAGAGGCACAGAGCATAGCAGCCTATCTCGAAAGAGTGCAGCCCACAAGACCGCTCACCCACGACCTCTTTGTGAGTTTCAGCCATGCGTTTGGGGTGCAACTCGACAAAGTGCTCATCTATAAGTTTGAAAACGGAGTGTTCTACAGCGAACTCTCATTCAGCAATGACGAGATGCAAGTGAAAATCGATTCGCGCACCTCGGATGCAATCGCAATAGCGGTGCGCACCAATTCGCCGATTTATGCGACACAGCAAGTGGTTGAGGAAACCGGACTTATATTGGGCGATGACAAAGAACATATAGTAGCCGACGAGCCACAACCGCGCGAAGTGAGCCTCGACCGTTACACCATTGCCACCCTTGAAAAAATGATGGGGCGTGCCGCCGAAGAGGAGAAATATGAGCGCGCTGCCGAAATCAAGGCGGTGATTGAGAAAAAACGAGCATCACAAAATTTATCTGACAAAGAATAATACTAACTCTAAAACTTATCAATACATTATGCGAAATTTGAAATTACGCCTCATTGTGATGAACTTCCTCGAATTTGCAGTTTGGGGAGCTTATCTCACATGTATGGGATCTTATCTTGCCACTCACGGGATGAAAGGGCAAATCGGACCGTTCTATGCAGTCCAAGGCTTTGTGTCATTGTTTATGCCGGCACTTATGGGTATTCTCGCCGACCGTGTACTTCCCGCGCAAAAAGTTTATAGTCTATGCCACGCGCTTGCCGGCATGTTTATGATTGGAGCCGGATGGTATGCATTCACTGCAGGCGACGCGGTGGAGTTTGTCCCCTTGTTCACGCTCTACACCCTCTCTGTAGCATTCTTTATGCCCACAATCGGTCTTGCCAATTCAGTAGCATTTAACGCACTCACCAAGGCAGGGATGGACACTGTAAAAGATTTCCCGCCTATCCGTGTGTTTGGCACAGTGGGATTTATCTGCTCTATGCTTGCTGTGGATTTCGCAGGGTTGCAGACCACAAGTTGGCAATTTGTGGTTTCCGGAGTCTTTAGCCTTGTGCTTTCAGCCTATTCTCTCACTTTGCCCGACTGTCCCGTGTCGAAATCGGGAGAGAAAAAATCGTTTGTCGATGCGCTCGGACTTCGTGCCTTCACTCTGTTCAAAGACCTCCGAATGGCGACATTCTTCATCTTCTCGATGCTCCTCGGCGTGTCTTTGCAGATAACCAATGGATTTGCCAATCCGTTTATCCACGATTTTGGTGGAATTGATGCATTTGCCGACACATTTGCAGTTGAGCATGCCAATGCTATCATATCCATATCGCAAATGAGCGAGACACTTTGCATCCTTCTCATTCCATTCTGTCTCAAGCGTTTCGGAATCAAGAATGTGATGCTCATCTCCATGTTTGCATGGGTGTTCCGCTTCGGGCTCTTCGGCTTGGGTAACCCCTCCGACGGAGTGTGGATGTTTATTCTCTCGATGATAGTATATGGCGTTGCATTCGACTTTTTCAATGTGTCGGGAGCTCTCTATGTCGATACAGTAACCGACAGCTCAATCCGCAGCAGTGCGCAAGGTTTGTTTATGATTATGACAAATGGTATCGGCGCCACTGTCGGTACACTCTGTGCACAACAGGTTGTTAATCACTATGTTTATTCTCAATCTGACCCCATCCTTAAGATGGAAGGGTGGAGCACAACATGGTTGATTTTTGCCGCCTACGCCCTTGCGGTAGCCATTCTCTTTGCTCTTATCTTCAAGAATCCTAATACAAAAGACGGTCCCGTGCCGGCTCATTGCAAGCAATAATATCAATGCACCAGTTTTTTGCTCCTGAAATAGCGAACGACCATACATTGCCCCAAGAGGAGTCGCAACATGCCGTAAAAGTGTTGCGACTCCGCGAAGGGGATGAAATAGAGGTGGTAGATGGCATCGGTGTGCGTTACCGCTGCCGTATCACTCTTGCTCACCAGAAGCGTTGCGAAGTGGAGATAGTTGAGGAGATTCCACAACCCGACCACTGGGGATGCAAGATTGTTATCGGCATTGCCCCCACAAAGAATCTCGACCGCATCGAATGGATGGCAGAGAAGTGCACCGAGGCGGGCGTGAGCCGGATAATCCCTCTGTTGTGCCGCTATTCCGAGCGAAAAGAATTGAAAACCGAGCGAGTGCGCAAAATCCTTGTTTCGGCTATGAAGCAGTCGCTGAAAGCGACACTTCCGCAACTCGACGAGATGACATCGGTGCGAGATGTAATAGAGATGCCTTTCGACGGACAGAAATTTATAGCCTATTGCGACAAAGACACCCCGCGAAAATCGTTTGCTCGCGAGTATCATCCCGGCAGCGATGTGCTCGTGCTCATAGGTCCCGAAGGCGATTTCTCACATGAGGAGGTTGACGAAGCAATCCGCGCAGGATTTGTCCCGGTTACGTTCGGCGAAAGCCGTTTTCGCACCGAGAGCGCCGCGGTTTTTGCCTGCAATGCGGTACACACACTCATTCAGTTAAATAAACAATAATTCATCAGCAATATGATAGACTATCTTAAATCTTCAGCCACCAACAATTTCTTCCTTCTTGCCGGACCCTGTGTCATCGAAGGGGAGGAAATGGCTCTTGATATAGCCGAAAAAGTGGTGAAAATTACATCGGCATTAAATATTCCTTACGTTTTCAAGGGGAGTTACCGCAAGGCAAATCGCTCGCGAATCGACTCATTCACAGGAATCGGAGACGAAAAGGCATTGAAAATCCTCGGTAAAGTTCGTGAGACATTCGGAATTCCGGTTGTTACCGACATCCACAATCCCGAGGAGGCAGAGATGGCTGCTCAATATGTCGATATTCTGCAGATTCCGGCATTCCTATGCCGACAGACCGACCTCCTTGTGGCTGCAGCCAAGACAGGGAAGATGGTAAACATCAAGAAAGGGCAGTTCCTTTCGCCCGCCGCAATGCGTTTTGCAGTGGAGAAAGTGCGAGATTGCGGCAACAATCAGGTGGCAATCACCGAGCGAGGCACAACATTTGGCTATCAAGACCTTATCGTTGATTATCGCGGAATCCCGGTGATGCGCGACTTTGGTTGTCCCGTGATTCTCGATGTAACCCATTCGCTCCAGCAACCCAACCAGGATAAAGGCGTTACAGGCGGACTTCCACATCTTATCGAAACCGTGGCCCGTGCCGGAATTGCCGCCGGAGCAGATGGCATTTTCATCGAAACTCATCAAAATCCTGCGGTAGCTAAGAGCGATGGCGCGAACATGCTCCGCCTCGACCTGCTCGAAGGCTTGTTGAAGCGTCTCACCGTGCTACGCACAGCAGTCAACGAAATCTCGAAATAGCGTAGAATCATGAAAGAGCGGATATTGTATTTCGATTTGCTCAAAGGAACCGCAATTTTCCTTGTGGTGATGGGTCATGCCCTCACAATGTGCATTCGCGACATCGATGCGGCTCCGCTTTTCAAGATTGTGTGCCAAGTGCACATGCCCATATTCTTCTTTGTGAGCGGATTCCTCGCCTACAAAGATGGTTTCGCCATGCCGAGACTTGGCAATAAGGTATCGCAACTGCTTGTGCCGATGATAGTTGTGGGGACGATATGGTTTTTTGTCTTCCCAAGCACGAAAATCGAGTCGCCGCTCCACACAACCATCGAGGGAATGTTGCTCGACCCATGGAAAAACGGCTATTGGTTCACACTCTGCCTTTTTGAACTCTTCCTTGTGTATTCAGCCCTCGCATGGGTGTTGCGACGCATCGCAAGCGGCTTATTGAGGCTCGTGGTGGTGTGTGTGGGCTATTTTGTGTTGTTTGTATTGTCGAAATGGTCGATTTCGACAGGTGGCGACCCGCTTTCGCTCACATTGACAACACAGTTTTACCCGGTATTCTTCATGGGTGTATTTGCCCACAGGCATATCGACACCTATAATATTATTACGACAGGCGACAAGGCATACTATCCAATCGCCTGGCTTGTATTGATACCACTATGCTACCTTGCCGCTTATCCGTGGGAGTTTGAATTCCTTCCCAAAGATTACCAATTTATCACCACCCCGATAATGAACGCGGCACTGATTGTTGTTGCCGTAGTTCTTGCCAAGGGGTGGAGCGGAATCGAACTTGCAAACGGAGCGAAGCCCTCGGCTATAACCCGGTATTTCAATTACCTCGGGCAGAAATCACTCGGGATATATCTCTTGCACTATTTCTTCCTGTTCCCTCTTGCCCCATTGCGTGAGCCATTGCGCGACCTTGGGTTGTCGATAGTCCCCACACTTGTGGTGGCAGTGATAGTGGCGTTCATTGTTGTGGCGTGTGCTTTGTTTGCAGTGTATTGTGTCGAACGAAACAAATTCTTGGCTCGTATATTAATAGGTAAGGTATGATTTCGGTTGTAATACCGGCATATAATAGTGCGAAGACGTTGCCCAAGTGCATCGCATCGGTGCTTGGACAGACGTATAAAGGTGAGGTGGAGATAATCGTTATCGACGATGCCTCCACCGACGAAACCTCGCAGGTTGCCGCCGACACCCGAGTCCGCTACTACCGAAATCCATCTAATAAAGGTGTATTCTTCGGCCGTTTGGAGGGGATACGACAAGCCCGGGGAGAGCGAATTATGTTTATCGACAGCGATGACTGGCTCCCGGCTGATGCGCTCGAACTCCTCGCCGCTCACGATGCCGACATCGTGTGTGGAGACTATGTGTATCGCCTCACACGCTTCAATCTGCCACATCATTTCAACCGATATGAATTGGGAGGGCAAATATCCAAGCAGCAGATAAGCGATAGGTACATCCGCTCGGCTTTCGGCGACCACACGCTCATCCCGGTGTCGATGTGTGCCAAGCTGTTCCGAACAGCCCTTCTTCGCACCATCACCTTCCCCGATTATCCGGTATTCTGGGGCGAGGACCGAATTTTCCTTTTGCATGTCTTGCATCATGCCGAAAGCATGGCGTGTGTGCCTCACACAGTGTATAATTACAGATGGGGTGGGGGAACCCGGCGTTTCAATCCGCAAATGATAGCGCAATTCGCTTCTTGGCATCGCGCGATAACCTCCTCGGCGCGCGACCTCGGATATCACCGCCATATTGCTGTGGCAAACGAGGAATTACAAAGCGTAACCGACTATTTCATCCGCGATGGCATCCTCAACAGCCATCCCAAAGAGGATATTATCGCCCTGCTTGTCGAGCACCTCGGCATCACTTCGATAGAGGCAACGGCACGATATGAAGCGCAGGAGCAAGCAATAAAGAAAAATTGGCTGAAGTATTTCATTAAGCGAATAATATGAGAAAACTCGGCACTCGCATATCGAAAGGCATTGTGAACAGCCGAACCGCTCTCGGCTACACCTTGGTTTCCTACATCCTCGCCATTTTTTCCCGACAGGTGTTCCTGATGTATCTCGGCGACGATGTGATGGGACTTAATTCCACATTGCAGAATATGCTGCAGATGCTTAATGTGCTCGAACTCGGAATAGCCTCGGCTATCGGAGTGTCGCTCTATCATTCTTTCGCCAAAGACGACTATGATGCAGTGAACGAAATTGTTACCATCCAGCGATGGTACTATCATCGCATCGGCTTGATAGTCATCGGAGCGGGGATAATCCTTCTTGCCTTCTTTTCGTTGATATTCAGCGATATAACCTTCCCTTTGTGGTGGGCGGTAGCCGGTTTTGCCGTGGTACTTGCCAATGCCGCACTCTTTTATTTCGTAAACTATCGGCAAGTGGTGCTCACCGCCTCCCAGAACGAATATCTGGTGTATAAAAGTTACCGGCTCGTGATGCTGCTAAAGGTTGTGGCTCAGATATTTGGTGTTATCTACCTGCCGCATAAATACCTCACCTGGCTCGCTATCGAAATCCTCTTTGATGTCGTTGCCGCAGCGGCATTGTATCTCACCGTTAAGCGCAATGCACCCTATCTCAGGCGTTCCGAGCTTCCTATCGCAACCCTCAAGAGCCGCCACCCCGAAATAGGACGAATGTTGCGACAATTGTGCATTCATCGTTTCGGCGGTTTCTCCCTCAGCCAGTCGGTGCCGTTTATAATCTACGCCTACTCCTCGCTCTCGATGGTAACACTTTATTTCAACTATCAGATGCTCTTTATGGCTTGCATCACGATTGTCAACGTGGTCTTCGGCTCACTTGGAGCAGGAGTGGGAAATCTCATTGCCACCGAGAATCCCCGAAAGATTTATATGGTGTTCAGCGAACTCTATGGCATTCAGTTTCTGGCCGTTTCTCTAATAGTGTGCTCCTGCTATATGTTTAGCGATGACATTATCACCCTGTGGCTCGGCAGCAAATATGTGGTGCCCCACAGCCTGCTTTTGGCCATGATAGCCGCGGCGTTTTTCATGATGATACGT
>JBJEKB010000218.1:0-10369 GCA_051878395.1 Muribaculaceae bacterium | reverse complement strand
TGTGAACAATAGAACACCCGCTTCATTGCGTCCACCCGATAGCTGAATAGTTACCGTTTTTCGCAGGCAAAATTTCAATGTTTTATCTTTTGCAAGGTGGTCTCCTCTGAAACCGGGTGCAAAATTAGTACAAAGTTTTTAAACCACAAAACAAAAACATGTTTTTAAACATATTTTTCTCGATTTTTGTGCGATTTTTGTGCAATTTTGCCCGTTTTTCGAGATTTTCGGAGAATCGGACAGGAAATAACGCGAAAAATCGGCTCGGACAGAGAAAATGAGCGAGAAAATATTCAATAACACGCAGAGATTGTCCTAATAGTGGAGATGAGAGAAGAAAAAATTGCGAGAGAAAATTAAATTGACTAAATTCGCAGAAAATAAATAGTAATGACAATGAAAAAGATAATTCTCACACTACTCATCACATTCTGCTCACAGATGGCAAGTGCCTATTCTCCTCAAGTTTTGAGAATGCATTGCGAAAAAGACACCACAAAAATTGAGTCGCTTCTTGCCGAAGGGCTTGAGAGCGGCATTAAATCGGGGAACGGATTGATTGCGTTTTACGCCGAGAAACTGCTTGGAACCCCATACGTAGCACACACCCTCGAGGGGGAACAGGAATATCTGAGCATAAATATCGACCAACTCGACTGCACGACATTTGTCGAGACCCTCGCCGCACTGTCGCGCTGCACCATGACAAACCGCAGATCGTGGCGCGATTTCGCCTCGATGCTTGAGAATATAAGGTATAAAGGTGGAAAAATCGACGGATATGCCTCGCGCCTACATTATATAAGCGCGTGGGTGATTGACAACACCACACGCGGCAATCTGAAAGAGGTAACCGGAGATAATGACAAATGCCACCATGTGGTGAAGACATTAAACTTCATGAGCCGCCACCGCGACAAATATGAGGCACTGAAAGATGACGACACATTTGAGAAGGTGAAAGGGATAGAAATAGGATTTTTCTCGCACCGCTACCCTATTTTGAAAAAATCGACGCTCAAGAGCAAAAGCGTCGCACAATGGCTACGCGACGGCGACATAATAGCAATTACGACCAATGTCGAGGGGCTGGATGTGTCGCACATGGGCATTGTGAAGATGGTTGACGGGGTGCCCCACCTGCTGCACGCGTCGATGACGCAGGGCGAGGTGATAATCGACAAGGACACCTTGTATGATATGCTCACAGGATGGCGAAGCGCCACCGGAATAAGGGTGATAAGGCTTATAGAGTAACAATAAACACATAGTACAAACTTATAAATCTGATAAAATGAAAAAATTGTTTCTTGCTATCGCATTGACGATGGCGGCATCGGGCAGCTATGCCTCGACAAATGACGATTTCGCATGGGGCAATGCCTCGGTGTATTTTGTGATAACAGACAGGTTCTGCAACGGAGACACCTCGAACGATGTGAATTACGGGCGGAAAAACGACTATGGAAGCGAGCGCATGAACGCTGCGACATTCCATGGCGGCGACTTCAAAGGGATGCTCAAGAAGGCACAAGAGGGGTATTTCACCCAGATGGGAATAGATGTGGTGTGGACGACCGATGTGTATGAACAGATTCACGGCTGGATGTCGGGGAGCGGAGATGTGAACGACTTTCCGCACTATGGCTACCATGGCTACTACCCGCTCGACTACACCCAGATAGACAAGAACTACGGCACTGTGGAAGAATTTAGGGCGCTCGTTGATTGCCTGCACGCTCAAGGCATAAGAGTGATGCTCGGCGCGAATATCAACAATCCCGGCTACCCCACCCTGCTCGATGCGGTGCAATATGGCTTCGCCCCCACAGGAAATATGACTGAGGAAGAGGCGGCTGAGCATCACAGAGAATGGAGCTACTCAAATTGGACCAAGGAGAACCAGAAATGGGACCGATGGTGGACACGCGACTGGCTCCGCCTGGGCGAAGAGGAAGTGAACGAAACAGCCCCCGAAACGATGACTCTATTCGGTCTCCCCGACCTTAAAACTGAGAAGACCGAGGCGGTGAAGATTCCTAAGTTTCTGAAAGAGAAGTGGAAAGCCGAGGGTAAAAGCAACGACGCATGGGTGAATCCATCGGCACGCACTCTGAGAAACGACCAAAACATGGCGCCGGCAGAGTACTTCATAGCGTGGATAGCATCGTGGGTGGAAGAATTCGGGATAGACGGAATGAGATGCGACATCGTGGAATATGTCCACCTGTATAGATGGAAAGAGTTGAGCGATGCCTGCAATGCCGCCCTCGAAAGATGGCGCAAACGCCACAAAGGGGAGCCGGCAAGCGACTGGGACGAGCGATTCTACATGACAGGCGACTATGACTACGCCTCGATTGACTACAAACCGGATTATGCCGCTGCAGGGTTTTCGAGCATGGTGAATTTCTATCTTCCCAAGCATGGCGACCTCGATGCGATAGTATATACCTGGCAGGCGTATGCCGACAGCGTTGCCGCCCACAGCGACTGGCATCCGTTCAGCTACCTGAACAATTCATACCACCGCGACACCGATATGGAGAACATCATCGACTGCGCCACATGCCTCTTGCTGTCGCCCGGAGCGGTGCAGATATTCTATGGCGACGAAAGCCGCCGCGGACTGAGCGATGCGCGGCTGAATGTGGATAGCGACCAGGCATTCCGCTCGGATATGAACTGGGAGACTGCCGACAGCGCGGTGCACGAGCACTTCAAGCGCCTCGGGAAGATACGCCAGAGCCACCGCGTGATAGGTTCGGGGCAACAAATCACCATCGACAACCACACTTGCGCACGCACCAACGGCAAGGAGACGGTGGTTATCTGCGTAGCGCCCAACCCAGAGCGCGGGATAAATGTGGGCGGGCAGTTTGCCGACAGCACAGAGGTAACGGAACTCTACACCGGCGAAAAAGCGACGGTGAGCAATGGTCACGTGAAATTTGCGTCGCCCGGCAAAGTGGCGATAATCACCGTACAGGAATAGCCCCGCGATGCTACAGGGCATAAAAAAAGCACCTCGAGGGGAGGTGCTTTTTTTGTTCCTATGGGTGAGGAAATTATTCTGCTGCAGGGGTTTCTGCCTCGGGAGCTTCTGCTTGCGGAGTTTCGACAGCGGGAGCATCGGTTTTGGGGGCAGACTTGCGAGAACGGCGAGTGCGAGTTGTCTTCTTGGCAGCCTTGTCTTTGAGCATAGCCTCGTTGTAATCTACGAGTTCGATAAAGCAAGTTTTTGCGTTATCACCGAGGCGATTGCCGGTTTTGAGGATGCGGGTGTAGCCACCTGGACGGTCGGCGATTTTTTGAGAGATCTCTTGGAAGAGGATAGTAACGGCCTCTTTGTTTTGGAGATAGCTGAAGACAAGACGACGGTTGGCAGTAGAGTCGTTCTTGGCGCGGTTGATAAGCGGTTCGGCATAAATTCTCAACGCTTTAGCTTTTGCCAAAGTAGTGAAGATTCTCTTGTGAAGGATAAGAGAGATGGTCATGTTGGCAAGGAGCGCATCGCGGTGAGCCTTTTTGCGACCTAAGTGGTTGAATTTTTTATTATGTCTCATCGTTATTACTCTTTATCTAATTTATATTTAGAGATGTCCATTCCGAAAGAGAGGTTGAGGCTTGCGAGGAGTTCATCCAACTCGGTGAGCGACTTTTTACCAAAGTTACGGAATTTCAATAAATCGGTCTTGTTGAACACAACGAGTTCGCCAAGGGTTTCTACTTCTGCGCTCTTCAAGCAGTTGAGGGCGCGGACAGAGAGGTCCATGTCCACGAGCTTGGTTTTGAGGAGCTGACGCATGTGGAGCACTTCTTCATCGAATTCTTCATTGCCTTCGGTTTCGGTGGTTTCGATAGCGATTTTCTCGTCGGAGAAGAGCATGAAGTGGTGGATGAGGATTTTGGCGGCTTCTTTGAGAGCGTCTTTAGGAAGGATAGAACCGTCGGTAGTGACTTCGATAATAAGTTTTTCGTAGTCGGTTTTTTGTTCAACACGATAGGGTTCCACAAAATATTTAACGTTAAGGATAGGAGTGTAGATAGAGTCGATAGCGATTACATCGATAGGATCGTTGGGATTCTGGTTTTCATCGGCAACGACATATCCGCGTCCTTTATTAACGGCAAAATCCAATTGGAAATTAGCAGACGGATCCAAATGACAAATTACCAAGTCGGGGTTGAGGACCTCGAAACCGGTAAGCACCTTGGCTAATTCGCCGGCTTTCAATACGTCCTGACCGCCAACGTTGATGGAGGCCTTCTCAAAAGTGGTGTCTTCAACTACTTGTTTGAGGCGCACTTTTTTGAGATTGAGGATGATGTTTGTAACATCTTCCTTGACACCCGGGATGGTAGAGAATTCGTGAGGTACACCGTCGATTCGGATAGAGCAGATAGCGAAGCCTTCGAGAGAAGACAGGAGGATTCTGCGGAGGGCGTTACCGATGGTAACACCGTAGCCGGGCTCGAGGGGACGGAATTCAAATTTACCGAATGAGTTGTCGGCTTCCAACATTAATACTTTGTCGGGTTTTTGAAATGCTAAAATAGCCATGGATTTTAAATATTATTGTTTAGAATACAACTCTACAATTAATTGCTCCTTGATGTTCTCGGGGATGTCTTCGCGTTGCGGAGTGTGAAGCACTTTACCACCTTTGGCGGATTCGTCCCATTCGATCCAAGGATATTTGGCGTGGTTGAAGCCTGCGAGAGAGTCGGCGATCACTTCGAGTGATTTAGATTTCTCGCGAACGGCAACAAATTCGCCGGGAGTTACAGAGTAAGAAGGGATGTTGACAACTTGACCATCGACTGTGATGTGGCGGTGGAGGACGAGTTGTCGAGCAGCTGCGCGAGTAGGAGCGATACCAAGACGGTAAACAACGTTATCGAGGCGCGCTTCGAGCAATTGCAACAATACTTCACCTTTCACACCCTTGGTGCGAGTGGCTTTTTTGAAGAGGTTGCGGAATTGTTTTTCCAAAACGCCATAGGTGTATTTAGCTTTTTGTTTTTCGCGCAACTGAGTACCGTACTCAGAAGTTTTACGGCGTTTGTTTACACCGTGTTGACCCGGGGGGTAGTTCTTTTTAGCGAGAACCTTATCCTCCCCGTAAATAGCTTCGCCGAATTTGCGAGCGATTTTTGATTTAGGACCGGTATATCGAGCCATTTGTTTTTTGCTTTTTATTAATAATTAAAGTTTTAGATAATCCGGAAGTGCAGCCGCGATTGCAGAGAGGGTTGCTAAAATTGCAATCTATTCACTTCGGGGATTACGTTAAATGAAAATAATAGATGAGATGAGGGGCTAAAGATTAGACTCTTCTTCTCTTAGGAGGACGGCAACCGTTGTGTGGGAGCGGAGTAACGTCGATGATTTCGGTTACTTCGATACCGGCGCCGTGGATGGTGCGGATAGCGGATTCGCGGCCGTTGCCCGGACCTTTTACATAAGCCTTAACTTTGCGGAGGCCGAGGTCGTAAGCGACCTTTGCGCAGTCCTGGGCAGCCATTTGAGCGGCATAGGGGGTGTTCTTTTTAGAACCGCGGAATCCCATTTTACCGGCGCTTGACCAGGAGATGACTTGACCTTCGGAGTTAGCGAGGCATACAATGATGTTGTTGAAAGAAGAATGAACGTGGAGTTGGCCGGCGGCATCAACTTTGACATTTCTCTTCTTAGCTGCGACTGTCTTTTTTGCCATACTTTAATATTATTTAGTAGCTTTCTTTTTGTTAGCGACTGTTTTCTTGCGACCCTTGCGAGTGCGAGCGTTGTTTTTAGTGCTTTGACCACGAACAGGGAGGCCGAGACGGTGGCGGATGCCACGGTAGCAACCGATGTCCATGAGACGTTTGATGTTGAGTTGGATTTCGCTACGGAGGTCACCTTCGACCTTGTAGTCGGCGCCGATAACTTCACGGACTTTAGCTGCTTGATCGTCGGTCCAGTCTTGGACTTTGATGTTGCGATCAACGCCGGCTTTATCGAGGATAGTCTGTGCTGCGCTGCGGCCGATACCGAAAATGTAGGTCAAGGCAATTTCACCTCTTTTGTTTTGGGGTATGTCCACCCCGACAATTCTTACTGCCATATTATTCTACAAAATTATTTTGCAAAGATAATGAATTTATCCTTGACGTTGTTTATACTTTGGATTTTTCTTATTAATAACATACAAGCGACCTTTTCTTCTGACGATTTTGCTGTCGGGAGTGCGCTTTTTAACTGATGCTCTTACTTTCATATCTGTGATGTTTTAATTTTATTTGTATCTAAATGCTATACGGCCTTTTGACAAGTCGTAGGGTGACATTTCGACTTTGACCTTGTCTCCGGGGAGGATTTTGATGTAGTGCATTCTCATTTTGCCGGAGATGTGTGCGGTGATTTCGTGACCGTTATCGAGTTCGACACGGAACATCGCGTTTGACAAGGCTTCGACGATTACACCGTCTTGTTCTATTGCTGCTTGTTTCGCCATAAATTAATGATTATATTGATTTGTCCTTAAGTGCTTCTTCGATGAAACTGAATGATGACAGGATGTCGGCTTTGCCGTTGCGGATTGCGATGGTGTGCTCGAAATGGGCAGATGGTTTACCGTCGCGAGTGACGCATTTCCAGCCGTTGAGGATAACTTGGTGTTCGCCAAGGTTGATCATTGGCTCGATAGCGATGCAGAGACCGTTTTTGACGAGGTTACCGGTGCCGGGGCGACCGTAGTTGGGCACTTGCGGGTCTTCGTGAAGGCGATGACCGATTCCGTGACCACACATTTCACGCACTACCGAATAACCGCGGGATTCGCAGTATTCTTGAATAGCGGAGGAGATGTCGCCGATGCGTTTACCTTCGACAGCGGTTTCGATGCCGACATAGAGAGATTCCTTGGTGGCGCGAAGGAGCGCGAGGGTTTCGGGAGCGACGTCGCCCACGGGGAAAGTGTAGCAGGAGTCGCCGTTGAAGCCGTCGAGCACGGCACCACAATCAACTGAGACAATATCGCCGTCTCGGAGGGCGTAGTCGGAGGGGAATCCGTGAACTACGACTTCGTTGACCGACGTGCACAATGTGTAAGGGAATCCCCCGTAGCCTTTGAACCCCGGAACTCCGCCGTTGTCGCGAATGAATTGTTCGGCGACTTGGTCGAGCCGGAGGGTGGTTACACCCGGGGCGATACACTTGGCAACTTCGCCAAGTGTACGAGCCACGAGCATGTTGGCTGCGCGCATGCGCTCTATTTGTTCTTCAGTCTTAAGAAAAATCATTTTAATTATTAATATGCGCTACCAGTAGTGCGGCCTTTGATTTTACCTGATTTCATCAAACCATCGTAGTGGCGCATCATGAGGTGGCTCTCGATTTGCATGAGCGTGTCGAGGACAACACCAACGAGGATGAGCAACGATGTTCCGCCAAAGAATTGAGCGAATTGCTGATTAACACCACAGATTTTGGCGAAAGCAGGCATGATAGCAACTAATCCGAGGAATAGAGAGCCGGGGAAAGTGATGCGCGACATAATCGAGTCGAGATAGTCGGCAGTTTTCGAGCCCGGTTTCACGCCAGGGATGAAACCGTTGTTGCGTTTGAGGTTCTCAGCCATTTCGGTGGGACGCACTGTGATGGCGGTGTAGAAGTAGGTGAACGCAACAATCATGATGAAGTAAACGGCGTTGTACCAGAAACCATTGATGTCGGAGAAAGCGCGAACGAAAGAGTTGCTTTCGGAAGCGTTGAAGCCGACCAATGTAACAGGGATGAACATGATTGCCTGAGCAAAGATGATAGGCATAACACCTGCTGCATTGACTTTCAATGGGATGTACTGGCGAGCACCACCATATTGCTTGTTGCCGACAATGCGTTTGGCGTATTGTACGGGCACTTTGCGAGTACCTTGCACGAGGAGAACGGCACCGGCGATAACTGCGAAGAGGACGATGATTTCAACGAGGAACATCACGAGTCCGCCTTGAGCAGTGGTGAGACGGTTGGTAAATTCCTGGAGGAAAGCCAACGGGAGGCGAGCGATGATACCTACAAGGATGATGAAAGAGATACCATTGCCGACGCCTTTGTCGGTGATTTTCTCGCCGAGCCACATGATGAACATGGAGCCGGCAGCGAGGATGATGGTGAGATAGAGAGTAGTCCAGAAGCCAAAGTGAGCTGCACCACCGGCTTGGTTGACTTGCACTTGCAAGTTAACGAGGTAAGCCGGACCTTGGAGAAGGAGGATCGCTACTGTGAGGTAGCGGGTGTATTGGTTGAGCTTGGTGCGGCCACTTTCGCCCTCACGCTGCAATTTTTGGAAAGAAGGAAGGACGATGCCGAGAAGTTGAATCACGATAGACGCGGTGATGTAGGGCATGATACCCAAGGCGAAGATAGAAGCCTGGGAGAACGCGCCACCGGAGAACATATCGAGCAACTGCATCAAGCCGCCGCTGGTGAAATTACGCAAAGCGTCGATTTCGGCGGGGCTGATTCCGGGGAGGACCACATAACACCCGAAGCGGTACACGAGCACCAAGAGGAGTGTTATGATGATTCTCTGACGGAGGTCTTCGATTTTCCAGATATTTTTTATGGTCTCAATAAAACGCATAATGAATTAGATTTTTTGGATTGAACCACCTGCTGCGATGATAGCCTCCTCGGCTTTCTTAGAGAAAGCGTTGGCAACAACTTCCACTTTGGCAGTGATAGTGCCGTTGGCGAGAATCTTAACGAGTTCTTTTTTGCCAACGAAACCTGCGGCTTTGAGATCCTCGACAGTGATTTTGGCGAGGCCTTTAGCAGTGGCGAGTTCTTCGATAACGCTGAGGTTTACAGCCTTGTATTCAACGCGGTTGATGTTTTTGAAACCGAATTTGGGCACACGGCGTTGCAAAGGCATCTGACCACCCTCGAAACCGATTTTGGTTTTGTAACCGGAACGAGATTTAGCACCTTTGTGACCGCGGGTAGAAGTGCCGCCTTTGCCGGAGCCTTGACCGCGACCAACGCGTTTGCCGCTCTTATTAGAGCCGATAGCTGGTTTTAAATTACTTAAGTCCATTGTTAGAAAGATTTAGGCGTTAGTCACTTCAACGAGGTGACGCACTTTGTTAACCATACCCCAAGTGGAAGCGCAATCTTCTTTTACAACCACTTGATTCATTTTTCTCAAGCCGAGGGCATCGAGAGTTCTTTTTTGTGTTGCAGGGCAGTTAATTCTGCTTTTGATCTGCTTGATTTTGATTTCTGCCATGATTGATGCTAAAATTAACCGTTAAACACTTTATCGATGGAGATACCGCGGTTTTGAGCCACAGTAGCAGGGCTTCTCATTTCGTTGAGGGCAGCGATAGTTGCCTTAACGAGGTTGTGAGGATTGGAAGAGCCTTTGCTCTTGGCGAGGACGTCGGTGATTCCAACACTCTCGAGGACGGCACGCATGGCACCACCGGCTTTCACACCTGTACCGGCGGAAGCGGGGATGAGGATGATGCGTGAACCGCCGAATTTAGCGGCTTGCTCGTGGGGGATAGTGCCTTTGTGGACGGGCACTTTGATGAGGTTTTTCTTAGCAGCCTCAACGCCTTTGGCGATAGCAGCGGTAACCTCATTTGCCTTACCAAGGCCCCAACCTACGATACCGTTTTCATTACCGACCACTACGATAGCGGCGAAAGTGAAAGTACGGCCACCTTTGGTAACTTTAGTAACACGATTGATAGCGACGAGGCGATCTTTGAGTTCGACGTCGTTGGTAGATTTAACTCTATTGTTTCTTGTATTAGCCATAGTTCAATTAAAATTTAAGACCGCCTTTACGAGCACCGTCGGCCAATGATTTAACTCTACCGTGGAACAAATAGCCATTGCGGTCGAAGACAACGGCAGAGATGCCGGCTTCGAGGGCTTTCTTGGCAGCGGCTTCGCCGACTTTTTCGGCGATTTCGCATTTAGTACCTTCGGTAATACCTTTGGAAGAAGCAGCAACCAATGTTTTGCCGGCGAGGTCGTCGATCAATTGTACATAGATTTGCTTATTGCTTCTGAACACGCTCATACGGGGGCATTCGGCAGTTCCGCTGATGCGACCACGGATGCGAGTTTTTATTTTGATTCTTCTGTTTATCTTCGTTGTCATGATAGTTGGAATTTATTATTTAGCACTTGCTGATTTACCCGACTTGCGACGAATAACTTCACCGACAAACTTGATACCTTTACCTTTGTAGGGTTCGGGCTTGCGGAGGGAGCGGATTTTTGCGCACACCTGGCCGAGCAGTTGTTTATCGCATGACTCGACGATAATAAGAGGATTTTTATTTCTCTCTGTTTTAGCCTCGACCTTAA
>JBJEKB010000217.1:0-2474 GCA_051878395.1 Muribaculaceae bacterium | reverse complement strand
TCGGAGGAGAAAAACGACAAGCAGAACAAGTGGATAGCCAACCAATTCAGAATCCTGGTGGCAACCAATGCTTTCGGTATGGGAATCGACAAACCCGATGTGAGGATTGTGATTCATGCCGATGTCCCATCATGCATTGAAGAATACTACCAGGAGGCAGGACGCGCCGGACGTGATGGAAATCCCTCCTATGTCGTGCTGTTGTGCAACAACAACGACAAGAGTGTGCTCAAGAAAAGAATCTCGGATGCTTTCCCCTCGAGAGAGTACATCCGCTTGGTTTATGAATATCTTGGCAATTTCCTCGATTTGGCACTTGGTGATGGCGAGAACTGCACTTATGAATTCAATTTCAACCTGTTTTGCAAGCAGAACAAATTCCCGGTTCTCCCCACTTTCAATGCACTCAAACTACTGTCCCAGGCAGGATATATCGAATTTATCGAGGAAATTGAGACAATGTCGCGCGTGATGATTATTGTCGATAAGGAAGAACTGTACAACATCGATGGCGATGACGAAATCACCGACCAAGTGCTTCGGGCGATACTTCGCACCTACACAGGGCTGTTTGCCGATTATGTGTATATCGATGAGGCTTTGATTTCATATCGTTTTCACATCAAGCAGGAAGACATTTACCAATCTTTGCTCCGACTCAACCGCAAGCACATCCTTCACTATATTCCACGACGCAGGACACCATACATCACATACTATTCTCGCCGGGAATTACCAAAATACATCCAGATTCCCATTTCGGTCTATGAAGACCGGAAAAGAATTGTCGAAAATCGTGTCAATGCAATGCTCAACTACACATTTGCCGAGAAAGGATGCCGCGAGAATATCATACTCGAATATTTCGGCGAATCGCCCGACGCTCCATGCGGAAGATGCGACATCTGCCGCACCGAGAAAGCCCGACGCCGAAGCGAGGAAAACATCGACAAGTTGCACGACAGCATAATGTACATGTTATCCAAGCGACCTCGCACTATCAACGAAATCGTGGAAACTCTCCCCTATCAAAAAGATGTGGTTATGGCACACATCAGGATGCTTATTAGCGAAGGCGTGATAAGACTCGAAAACCTCTCGCTAATCCTCAACTAAGCCATATCGTGCCGCTATTGCCTGAGCGACATTCTCGCCGTCGATTGCAGCCGACACAATTCCACCGGCATATCCTGCGCCCTCGCCACACGGATACAATCCCGACACTGCTACGTGGCAGTATAGTTCCTTATCGCGCGGTATTCTCACAGGCGATGATGTGCGTGTCTCTACACCTATTATAATAGCGTCGTTGGTGAGGAAGCCCTTTGCTCGTTTGCCAAATTCAACAAAACCGCGACGGAGTCGATTTCCGACAAAATCGGGCAGCCATCGGTCCAAGCGCGATGGATGCACCCCTGCGACGTAGGAAGATTTGGGCAACGATGTGCTATCTTTCCCCTCTACAAAATCTATCATACGTTGTGCACCGGCATTTTGTGTATTCCCCGCCTGCTTGAAGCACTCGGTTTCCATGTCGAGTTGGAAATACATCATCTTTAGAGAGCCGTATCGGTCATACTGTGGCAGGTCCTCGGGACGCACTTCAACCACCATACCTGAATTAGCCCAGCGCGTACCGCGATTGGATGGCGACATGCCATTCACTACAAGTTGCCCCGGTGCAGATGCCGCCGGCACGATAAATCCACCCGGACACATACAGAACGAATAAACCCCGCGACCATCCACCTGTGTCACAAAATTATACTCGGCGGCAGGGAGATATTTTCCACGTCCATTCTTGTTGTGGTATTGGATACAATCAATGAGGTGTTGAGGATGTTCAAGTCTCACGCCCACAGCAATTCCTTTGGGTTGCATCTCGATATTGCGCGCTTTGAGCATTTCAAACACATCACGAGCGGAGTGCCCTGTGGCAAGCACCACCGGACCGGAATATTTGTCGCCTTGTTCGGTATAAAGACCGGTTACTTCATTATTCTCTATTTCCAATGCGGTAACCCGTGTCTCAAAGTGCACTTCACCACCACATCGCAATATTGTGTTGCGAATATTCTCAATTATCACAGGAAGTCGATCGGTACCTATATGTGGATGGGCATCGATAAGAATATCTTCGGCAGCGCCATGTTGATAGAAAATCTTCAAGATTCGGTCAACCGAGCCACGTTTTTTGCTTCGGGTGTATAGTTTCCCATCGGAATAAGCCCCGGCACCCCCTTCTCCAAAACAATAGTTGGAATTTGGGTCCACAATATTTTCTCTCGAAATGCGAGCGAGGTCTTTTCTGCGCTCTACCACATTCTTGCCGCGCTCAAACACAATCGGCTTAATGCCATATTCTATCAGACGCAATGCACAAAACAGTCCGGCAGGTCCGGCACCCACCACCATAGCGACTTTATCGCCCGTAACAGGTTTATATTCGATAGGCTCAACAAGAGAAGTGCTCG
>JBJEKB010000216.1:0-10402 GCA_051878395.1 Muribaculaceae bacterium | reverse complement strand
ACTCTTCATCTCAGGTGCAGAAAACGCACAAGTTGAAATCTTCGACATGGCAGGTAAGGTAATGTTCACCGCTCCTGTGTCAGGCGAAGGCGCAGTTGCAATTTCCTCACTCAATGCAGGCTTCTACATTGCAAAAGTAGGCAATGCCGTTTGCAAATTCGTAAAATAAAAAGATCTAACAGTAGTCTCTCACTTCTAAGTGGGAGTGAGAGACTATTTAATAATTAACTTAACAACATAAATTTAACTTTTATGAAAACTTATCATTTATTATTACCGTTACTGGCTTGCACAGTACCTATGAATGTTTCTGCAGGTAATAACTACCTCGTTGAGGAAGCAACTCATGAAGCACTTGCTGCCGCAATCGAAAAATGTACAAGCACAGACGCAAACGACCCTGATATGGTAACTTTCTGTATCAAGGACAACAATAATATTGCTCTGTCTTCAATTATAGCACTTGGAAACAAGGCTATTATTATTGATGGATTCAATAATGCTACCAAAAATTACATTGTTCTCGATGGTGGAAATAATGTTGGACAAATTCTAAAGAATAGTGCAGGGGCAAATATTGAACTAAAAAACATTAAAGTTACAGGGTGTACAAATACCCCCATGATTATAACCGGTGGCTCCAACACCAATGTCTTTCTTAACCAATGTGATTTCTATGATAACAATTGTGGTAGTAACAATGGCGGTGCAGTTAGAAGCAACGGTGCTAATTTGAAAGTATATAATTGTAATTTCTCAAACAATATTTGCAACGGTACTTATGGTGGTGGTGCAATATGCTTCTATAACAGCGGCACATATAGTGCCATTCTTGAAGTTGAAGGCTCCTCATTTATCAACAATAAAAGCCTGAATACCAGCACTTCATCACCAGGACCGGGGGGGGGTGCAATATGTATATTCCCTTCAGCTAAGACCTCAACGAACACAAAAGCTTCGATAAAAAACACAACATTCTATGGGAATTATTCCTCATATAGAGGTGGTGCAGTATATGTAAAAAGCGCAAGCACAGCAGAGGCACTTAATGTCGATTTTATAAACAATACTTTTGCAGCAAATTCTACAGTAAATGGTGGCGGAGGACTTTGTTTCTTTGGGTCTGAAAATACTACAATTAATATTGCTTTGATAAATAATTTAGTAACGAATAACGGCATTGGCGAAAATGTTAATGACTTTGGTTGGTATTATTTAGGAGAGCGGGTATTCATTACTGCTTACAACAACATTGTAACTGAATCAGGCGCATTTAATACCAATTTCGTCAATGTTGAAACTCCTAACGGAAATCAACAAATTCAAGATATGACTTCTATCTATAAAGATGTACAAACTGCAACAGTAGCGGATGCCACTCTCGATGTTCCTGTATTAGATGGTGGATTCTACAAAGTGGCACCTTAGTGCGAAGGAAGTAAAGCATCGGGAGCAGGTATTGCAACCCTCGAAGGCTACACCATTCCTACTAAAGACGCTGCAGGCAACGATCGTCCTGAGACTCCGGCTATAGGCGCTATGGAAATAAGCAATAATGTGCCAACGGCTGTTGAAGGCATATCCTCAAGCGAAATGAAACTGAATAAAATAGGCAACCAACTCGTTGTAAATGGCATCGAATCGGGTGTCGTAAATGTTTATAACCTTCTTGGTGAACTTGTAATGTCATCTTCAATTGATGATACTAAAACAGTGTCGATTGAATCTCTCTCAAACGGCATTTATATAGCTAATGTAGAAAGTGTTAGTTTTAAGTTTGTAAAATAACATTAATGGGCATCTTGCGGGATGCAAGATGCCCATTACCCAATATAAATCTAAAAATTCAACATCATGAATAGAAAGTTAAACATAATATTATCAATAATCACGGCATTTGCATTTACTACCAATGCCATAACAGTAACAGACAATAGCTCAAAAACGGCTATTGAGACTGCCATACAAAATGCCGCCGATGGAGAAACCATATATTTCGACTTTGATGGCGAGGAAGTGAGTGTCAATGGCACAATCACTGTGAGCAGTATTGGTAAAAAAATTGTGATTGATGGTAAAAACAAACGTAACAACAAATCTGTGGTGTTGAATAGTACTTCACACCGTTTGTTCTCCATTTCCGGCTCAGATACAGAAATTACTTTCCGTAATGTCAAGTTTACAGGTGCCGACAACAATGCCGTAATTATCAGCTCTCAAGCCAATATCACTTTCGATGATTGCGATTTCTATAATAATCACAAACAACCGGTGAGCGGAGAATCAAATGGTGCACTTGTTATTAACAATGCCAATGTCAAAATAAACCACTCTCGATTTGTGAGCAATACAACATTCTCGGCAAATGGAGGTGGAGCTATTACAATACTAAATTCCGCAAAAGTCGATATAACAAGCAGTGTATTTGAAGACAACTGCATTTCAGTTAATAGCAATGGTCTAATTGACCCGGCATCGGGTGGCGGAGCAATCTCGGTTGCAAGCAAATCATTTTCCACACTCAATATTGACAACTGCCGCTTCCACAACAACTACGCTCCCAATGGAGGTGCAATAATGCTAAAAGGTGCACCTATCACCAACATTACAAATTGCTCGTTTACAGAGAATACGGCTACTCACACAAGTAGTACAAACAATATCCACTACGGCGGAGGAGCAATTATTGTATATTCTACAAATGGAGATACACAAACATCACAATCTACACCTCTGTATATAGCCAACTGTACATTTGCCAATAATTCCTCATCTCATCGCGGCGGTGCAATATATTTTAGAGGAGAGGTACTCAGTGGTGCAACAGCAGACATGACAGTTTACTCAACTTTGGTAAATAATACTTTTGTCGGCAATGTTAGTGGCATAGCAGAAAGTTACAGCAGCAGTCAAGCCACAGGTGGTGCGCTATTTTTCATTTCAAAAACTGCATCGGGATATCACACAATGTTTAACACATCGCTTGTGAATAATATTTTTGCCCATAACTACACAATCATGTCTAACTCATTGACGAAACGCACTACATTTAATTCAACCTACCACGCATTAGACATAGCGAATAACATCTTTTCTTCGCATGACGATGCAGCTGTAAATGCCAATGCAGATACAAACAACAATATAGTCATAACAAACGAAGAGACCGATTTTCTATCGGTATTCAAAAGTGAAGTAACAAATGAAAGGTTCTCACAGTTTACAACCGCATCATTAATCGGTCTTCCCGAGGCTGCCGAAATCTTTGGAGAGAGCAAAGCCGTTGGCGCAGGAACTGCATCATACAAAAGTGTGTTGATTCCTACCACCGACGCATCGGGAGCACAACGCCCTTCGATCCCATCAATTGGCGCATTGGAGCCTAATTCAAAGCCAACCAATGTTATAGATAGCGAAATTGAATCATTATCTGTCAGAAAAATTGGAGACCAATTAAGTATCTGTAACAACACCAACCAAGCCGATATTTTGATTTTTGATATGAATGGTCGTATCTTAATCAAAGAACAAATCGGAACAACAGGCAGCATAGACATCTCTACATTATCTCGAGGGATTTATGTTGCGAGAATCGAAAATGCATGTTTTAAGTTTTATAAATAATTTGGTTAATCATTGGTCGGCATCTTGCGGGATGCAAGGTGCCGGCATTTTTCAAAAGTTTACAAACTAAACTCTAAATAATCATGAATAAAAGAATTTCTTCTTTAATTTTGGCTATCATTGCGACATCTACCATGATGGCTACCACCACAACAGATGGTGCTCGAGGCGTGATTCAACGCCTCATCGGCGACCGTGCCGACGATATCACAATCTCTGAAATGCCTTCACCCAACGGTCTCGATGTGTATGAGGTGAATGCCAAAGACGGCAGATTGGAAATCGGCGGTAGCAGCCAAAGCGCCATTTGCTACGCGTTCCACAAATATTTGCGTGAGGCTTGCAATTCGATGACCACTTGGAGCGGCTCGACGATGCAATTGCCGGAGAGATGGTCCGACTATAGCACAAAAGGCTCTTCACCATACAAGTTGAGATATTTCCTCAATGTGTGCACATTTGGCTACACAGCCCCATATTGGGACTGGGCACGCTGGGAAAGCGAAATCGACTGGATGGCTCTCCATGGCGTGAATATGCCTCTTGCTTCGGTGGCTGCCGAGGCTATCGCGGAGCGTGTATGGATTAAACTTGGTCTTACTAAAGAAGAAGTTCGCGACTTTTTCACTGCCCCTGCATATCTCCCTTGGCACCGCATGGGCAACTTGAACAAATGGGACGGACCGCTCACCGATGAGTGGCAAAAATCGCAGATTGAATTGCAACACAAAATCATCGACCGAATGAGAGAATTGGGCATGGAGCCTGTTGCGCCTGCGTTTGCCGGATTTGTGCCGATGGCTTTTGCTCAAAAACATCCCGAGATTAAATGTAAACACTTGCGTTGGGGCGGCTTCGACGAAAGTCTTAACGCTTTTGTTCTCCCTCCCGACTCCCCTTTCTTTGAAACTATCGGCAGAATGTTTATCCAAGAATGGGAAAATGAATTTGGAAAGGCGACCTACTATCTTTCCGACAGTTTCAACGAGATGGAAATTCCTCTCGACCCCAACGACCTTGAAGGCAAATATGCTCTGCTTGCCAACTATGGTGAATCAATCTACAATTCTATCAAAGCAGGCAACCCCGATGCAGTGTGGGTAACACAAGGCTGGACTTTTGGCTACCAACACAAATTCTGGACACCCGAAAGCCTTAAAGCGCTCTTGAGCAGAGTGCCGAATGACAAAATGATTATCGTTGACCTTGGCAACGACTATCCTAAGTGGGTATGGCACACCGAACAAACATGGAAAAACCACGATGGATTTTACGGCAAAGGCTGGATTTTCAGCTATGTGCCCAACTTCGGTGGCAAAACACTTATGACCGGCGAACTTGAGATGTATGCTACATCTTCGAGCGAAGCCCTCCACGCTCCCAACAAAGGCAATTTGCTTGGCTTCGGCTCGGCTCCCGAAGGATTGGAAAATAATGAGGTGGTGTATGAAATACTCGCCGATATGGGTTGGACCGAAGACAAAATCGACCTTGACACATGGCTCAAGGAATATTGCATGGCACGCTATCACGGCTATCCCGAAGCGATGCAGCAAGCATGGGATTTGCTGCGTAAATCGGCATATTCTTCGCTCTACTCCTATCCTCGTTGCACATGGCAGACCGTTATTCACGACCAGCGCCGCAAGAGCGAAACCTTTTTCGACCGTGAAGAATTCTACACGGCTGTAGACTTGTTCCTTTCATGCGCTTCTCAACTCGAAGGCTCCGAACTTTATCGCAACGATGCCATAGAACTTGCCGCATATTACGCTGCCGCGAAAGCCGACATTCTCTACAAACGCGCACTCGAAGCCGATGCTTCGGGCAACAAATCGGAGGCTGCCAAACTCATCAAGAAGGTAATTCCTATTCTTCTAAGAATCGACACACTCCTTGCGTCGCACAAAACCACAAGCCTTGAAGAATGGGTGCGTCTTGCTCGAAACTATGGTGCTACCACAGCCGAAAAAGACAACTACGAGGCAGATGCCAAGCGCCTTATTACCACATGGGGCGGATTCCAAGAAGATTATGCCGCTCGTTTCTGGAATGGTCTCATCAAGGACTACTATGTGCCCCGCATAAAAATCTATTTCTCCGAAAACCGAGCATCGCTCGACTCATGGGAGGAACAATGGATTAACACCCCATTGACATGCGACCACAAAAAATATAAAAACCCGGTGGCTGAAGCCAAGAAATTGATAAAAGACACTAAATCAATTAAATAATCGACTATAATGCCTAAGATTAACAAAATAGTGCTTGCTTTCGACTCGTTTAAGGGTTCGGCATCATCGACCGAATTGGCTGATGCAGCCCGGCAAGCGATAATCGGTGAAATCCCACAATGCGAAATTGCACAATTTGTAATTGCGGATGGTGGAGAGGGTACCACTGCCGCCATTTGCTCTGCCATAGAGAGCATAGTGGTGGAATGTGAGACAACCGACCCTCTAATGCGCCCCATTGCAACAAAATACAATATCACTCCCGATGGAGTAGCGATAATGGAAATGGCTTCGGCTTCGGGACTCACTCTTGTGGAGCCTCATTTGAGAAACCCACAAATCACAACCACCTATGGAACAGGTGAGATGATTCTCGATGCAATTTCCAAGGGGTGTCGCACGATAATCTTGGGCATAGGCGGAAGCGCGACCAACGATGCTGCCATAGGTTTGCTATCAGCACTTGGCATCAAATTCTACGACAAGGACGGGAACCCCACTCTCGAGTTGTGCAAGGTTGCCGATTTCGACACTCGAGAGATGAATCCCGACGTTAATAAAACAAAATTTATTATTGCCTGCGATGTAAACAATCCCTTTTATGGCGATAGAGGAGCAGCCCGCATCTATTCGCCACAAAAGGGCGCATCACCCGCTCAGGTGGAAGCTCTGGATGAAGGATTACGGAATTTCGCAGCACTTGTAAAAACGAAACTTGGCATCGACCTCCAACAAATCCCCGGGACCGGAGCCGCCGGAGGAATGGGCGGTGGCTTGCTTGCATTCCTCAATGCCACCCTCAAGCCGGGAATCGACACGATCCTCGAAATGATAGGATTTGACAAAGAGGTTGCCGACGCATCGGTAGTTATTACAGGCGAAGGCAGAATCGATAGTCAGTCGGGGATGGGAAAAGCGATTGGCGGCATAATCGAGCATGCGCAGAAACACGAAGTGCCTGTAATAGCCATCGGCGGTAGCGTTGCCGATGATGTTGAAGCCGACAAACTCGGACTTCTTGCCGCAATGTCGATTCAGCAAGGTCCCTCCCCGCTCGAGGATGCAATGAAAACGGAAAATACTCTCAAAAACGTAAAGAAAACAATAAAACAAATCACACGACTAATATCATTATAAGAATATGACTGCAATAGGAGCCATTATTGGGTTGTTAGTGGCAATATTTTTGATAATCAAGAAATTGCCTGCCGCTTATGCAATGATAGCGGGGGCATTGGCAGGCGGATTGCTCGGTGGCATTGCTCTGCCACAAACCATATCGCTGATGATAGATGGCATAAAGGATATTTCCCCGGCGATAATAAGGATAATCGCTGCCGGAGTGCTATCGGGAGTGCTTGTTAAATCGGGTGCAGCAGAGACTATCTCGAATGCCATCATCAAAGTGCTCGGTGCTCAAAAAGTGTTTCTCGCACTCGCATTGGCGACTATGCTGCTTTGTGCAGCAGGGGTGTTTATCGATGTAGCGGTAATCACCGTCGCACCCATCGCATTATCACTCGGAAACAGACTCGGGATATCAAAATCGTTGCTCCTCATTGCAATGATAGGTGGAGGAAAATGTGGTAACATCATCTCCCCTAACCCCAACACAATTATTGCAGCCGAGAATCTCGAGGCGTCGCTCTCCACAGTGATATTCTATAATATCATCCCGGCAATTATCGGTTTGATATTCACCGTGTTTGTGGTATCCAAACTCATACCTCAGAAGCAAATCCAACTCTCGGAACAAGAATTTGAAATAGAGGATAAGAATCTTCCATCGGTGTGGAGCAGCCTATCGGCACCTATAACCACACTGCTGCTTCTCTCGCTCCGTCCTTTATGCAATATCACAATCGACCCGCTTTTGGCAATGCCTATAGGTGGACTTGTAGGGATAGTGTGTATGAAAAAATATCGTGAATCTCTTTCGTGCCTCGAATATGGATTGCAGAAAATGTCGGGAGTGGCAATATTGCTCATAGGCACAGGAACTATTGCAGGAATCATAAAGAATTCCACCCTCAAAGACTGCATTTTGCAAATGCTTGCCCAAGCAAACTTTAGCGACACACTTGTTGCACCAATTTCGGGCGCGCTCATGTCGGCAGCCACCGCATCGACAACAGCGGGCGCGACACTCGCATCGGCATCATTCTCCGATGTCATCCTCGGCATTGGTATTTCCGGTGCTTGGGGTGCTGCAATGATAAACTCCGGAGCCACGGTGCTCGACCACCTGCCACACGGGTCATTCTTCCATGCGACTGGCGGTGTGTGCGAATTATCATTCAAAGAACGCCTCAAATTGGTTCCTTATGAGAGCCTTATCGGTGGAGTTTTGGCAATGCTAACCACTGTAATGTATTTTATATGCAATTAAGCGCCTCAAATAGAATAGAATCGCTTGACATACTGCGCGGCATTACCGTGTGCGGGATGATTCTTGTGAATAATGCCGGTGCTTGCGGATTCGGCTACGCTCCGCTGAAACATGCCAAATGGGACGGCTTTACGCCTGCCGACCTCGTGTTCCCGATGTTTATGTTCATAATGGGTGTATCCATCTATCTGTCGTTGTCGAAACATAATTTCAACCCATCGGCATACCTGACGAAGGTGTTATCGAGAACGGTTAAAATCGTTTTGGCGGGAATCGTCATGCACATTGCCATTTCCATGATTTCCGAGCAGACATTTGATGTCCTTGGCACCCTCCGCATCCCCGGAGTGCTCCAGCGCCTCGGCATCTGCTATGGCATTGTGGCAATAATGGCACTTTACATAAAACATCACAATTTCTATTGGCTAATTCCGGTGCTGCTTGTAGGCTATTCAATTATTCTCGCAGTAGGAAATGGATATGAGAAATGCACCGACAACATTTGCGCTATCGTTGACAATCTTGTGTTCACCGGCAACCACATCTATCTCAAAGGGAAACAATTTTTAGACCCCGAAGGAGTATTGAGTACCATCCCGGCTGTTGCACAAGTGATGATAGGCTTTATTTGTGGAAAATATATCAAAGAAAAAGATAATATCGGCAAAATATTGCCGTTATTTATTCTTGGCACAATATTGCTCATAATAGGCTATTTATGGAGCTATTTATGCCCGGTGAACAAGCGGTTGTGGACTCCAAGTTTCACTTGCGTTACTTGTGGAGTGTCTGCGCTGATGCTTGCCGTGTCGATTTATGTAATCGATGAGAAGAAAAAAGGAAAATATCTTCGTTTTTTCTCGGTTGTCGGCATTAATCCGCTTGTAATATTTCTGCTATGCGAAATCTTGGGAGAAACATTCCGGGCGCTTGAAGTTACCACATGGTCGTTTGAGCATTTGTGGCAACCGGTGTTCGGAGATTACGGAGGCAGCCTCATGTATGCAATAGTGTTTATGCTAATCAACTGGGGTGTAGCCTATTTATTATATCGAAAGAATATAACTATTAAATTATAAGACATGAAATCAAGACATCTATTACTATCACTAATCTTCATTGTGGCGGGGTTCACGCTCAATGCCGCATCGCCCAAGAAGAGCGAGGCAAAGGAGATTGACGCAATCACTCAACTCGTGAATCGTATTATTCCCGGGAACGCACAAAATTTTGAATTTCGCATCATTCCACAGGACAAAAAGAAAGACACTTACTCAATCGAAGACCTTGATGGAAAAATTCTCATCTGTGGCAATAACGCCAACTCTATGGCAGTAGCACTAAACTACTATCTCAATAATTATTGCAACACCTCAGTGTCTTGGTATGCCGAGGTTCCTGTGGTGATGCCGGACACGATGCCTAAAGTAGGCAGCAAAATCACATCAACCGCCCGTGTTGATCGCCGTTTCTTCCTCAATTACTGCACCTATGGCTACACAATGCCATTTTGGGATTGGAAAGAATGGGAACGTCTCATAGACTGGATGGCTCTTAACGGAATCAACATGCCTCTTGCAATCACCGGTCAAGAAGCCGTGTGGTTTAATGTTTTGCAGCAACTGGGAATGACACCCGATGAGATTCGCTCATATTTTGTAGGTCCAACCTATCTCCCATGGCATCGCATGGCAAACATCGACCGTTGGAATGGTCCTCTCCCGCAAGAGTGGCTCGACAAGCAAGTGGAACTGCAAAAAAAGATTCTTGAAAGAGAAAGACAATTAAACATGCGTCCTGTCCTTCCGGCATTTGCAGGACACGTCCCCGCGAGACTCAAAGAACTCTATCCCGATGCCAACATCAAATACCTTGGCACATGGGCAGGATTTAAAGACGAATATCGCTGCCACTTCCTCAATCCCGAGGAGAAACTGTTTGCCAAAATTCAAAAATTATTCCTCGAAGAACAAACAAGACTCTTCGGAACTGACCATATCTATGGCGTGGATCCTTTCAACGAAGTTGACCCGCCGAGCTGGGAACCCGACTACCTGAATAAAGTGTCGAGAAATATGTATCGCACACTCACTGCAGTGGATTCCAAAGCCGAATGGATGCAGATGGCATGGATGTTCTACCACGACCGCAAAGA
>JBJEKB010000215.1:0-2487 GCA_051878395.1 Muribaculaceae bacterium | reverse complement strand
GCTATTTTTCATTTGAAATTCCGAAGAAATCGGGAGGACTCCGACAAATTTGTTCCCCTCATGGAAATCTTAAATGGGTTCAATTGTGTCTAAACGAAATTTTTAAGGCATTATACACGCCATCTCCCTATGCCATGGGCTTCGCTGAGGGGCGCTCGATTGTTGATAACGCACGCATCCACACCAATCAAAACTATGTGTTCAACATCGACCTCGAAGATTTCTTCCCAAGCATCGACCAGGCGCGTGTGTGGAAGCGTTTCCAGCTTCCGCCATTCAACTTCAATGCCAAAGTGGCAGGTGCGATAGCCGGATTGTGCTCCATAAGATCGTTGCGTTACACCGAGGGCTTGCCTTTCGGCACATGTTATGAACTTCCACAGGGCGCACCTACTTCGCCATTGCTCACCAACGCCATCTGTGACACCCTCGACCGCCGTCTTCACGGCTTGGCGAAACGCTTCGGGCTGCATTATTCGCGTTATGCCGACGACATCACTTTCAGCTCGATGCACAATGTCTATCAGCCGGATAGTGAATTCAGAAAAGAATTGGAACGAATCATTATCCAACAGAAATTCTCTATTAACAAGAAGAAAACTCGCCTATGCCATTGTTCCGTTCGCCAGGAAGTTACCGGACTGACAGTGGGCGCAAAGATTAATGTGTCTCGCAAATATGTCAGGGATTTACGCGCGATACTACACATTTGGGAAAAGTATGGCTTAGATGCTGCATTTGCTTCTTTCTACCCGCGCTACAATAGCGAAAAATGGCAGCAGCATCGTGGCGTGCCCGACCTCGTTAACGTCATATCCGGTAAATTATGTTACCTCAAGATGGTTAAAGGCGATAACGACCCGGTTTATCGTCGGCTCAATGAACAATTTCTCCGTCTCACCGAGGATAGGGTGGAAAATGTGCAGCAGGCGAAGATAGAATACTTGTTGACGATGCCAAAAGCCTCATTTGAGGAAAAACTTGGAGTGGCAATTAAATTTGCCCGGCGTAACAAGGACCAAAAAGCATTTGGTTCGTTCGTTTTCCAAGACCGTTATTTCGTCGTTGCCGTAAGCAAAAATCTTGATGTCGATAATCTGCCTGCCAACGTTCAGATATCACTCACACGAATGATTAATCCCCGAGCCTCGCATCTACAACCCGACAATTCGTCGTCCACCGGTAAGCCGAAAAATATCAGAATCGGGTATCTTTTGCATAAACCGCTGCATGGCTATCAACCGGCACCGGGGCAGACCCCGAGCCGGGAAATTGTATCATCTGAAATTAAAGATTTTATTATCAATCTCGCCGATACATACCCCGAACTTGGCTTGACCGATGATGCGGGCATCATTGAGTCGCACAATCGGGATAACTTATTGGCTCGATTGGTAGAGTCTGATTTCGACCTCTCACTTTTACCATAATGGAACAGGATACCAACAAAGAATATTTGAAGAAACTACTCGACTTTTTGCGAAGTAGAATACTATCGAATCCGGCAAACAATTGGTTTGCTAAAGATTTATACAACATTCTTGCACCGGCAATCGATGCAAGAATCGCCGATATTCATGAACAATGCATCGAGAGCATTATTCAAGGGCAAGCCGTTGAGTTTTACAAAGATTTCGTCCTCGCTGATATGCGACAACAGCTTATTTCCGATTTCGTGAAAATGGAGCATTGGCGCCGTCGCAACAATATCGGTAAATTTTGCCTTGCCGTGTTTCAACAGATAGAGTGCGTCATCAACAGGTTGAGCCGAGATAACGCATTGTGTGAAGTGTTTCGCACAATGATGGATGCGCTTTGCTACGTTGACTATAATAACCCTACCGTGGCAAATCGTTACGAGAAATCCAGTTACACCATTGCTCAATTATTGTTTATGAGCGATGCTGCAGTGAAATCAAAACAGATTTTGCCGCAGCAGTGGACGATTGATAAATTTAAAGCAATCAACTATTTTGTGTGCCATAAGGCTTGCCTTACAAATTATCAATTCAACCAATTTGTTGAAGAAAACAACTTTTTTAAGCAGATTTACGCCTTGCGTAATCAAAACCACCGTGGAAATGAAATGACCGACAAGGAGAAAGAGCCGATAAAAGATTTTTATGCCAATCCAAGCCGCGCATTCCTATCGCTTACCGCCTTCCTTTGCTGGTTTGTTGACAGTGTTAACAAAGGATTCCCATTATCTCAAGACTTAATAGAATTTGCCAAAACCGACTTCTCCGGTGTGAGAAAACCTATCGTAGGTCCTAAGGTTGTGGGTAAAATCGACATCAAGGATGATGGCAGAAAACGATTCAAATAAATCCACTGGACCGTGGTTAAAACCGGAAAATTTTGCTGAGTTCTGTTCCGATGGCTTTAGTGCCTTGCTTGGCAAAAGAAATAATTTTGTAAAATCAACAATAATCCCCCAAAAAAATTCCAAATAATAAAATTTAAGAGGCTGCGCCTATTTTTTTGACG
>JBJEKB010000214.1:0-10594 GCA_051878395.1 Muribaculaceae bacterium | reverse complement strand
ACAACTACGTCGGGGAGATTGACTGGGATGACGAAGAAGTAATGGCCGAATGGGGCTGGGATGTTGACCCGGAAAAGGAGGAATATATGGATGATTGGTTTTACTATGGTATTCTCGTATCGACTGCCGACACATCATTTGTGATTGGGAAAAGTTCCAAATCGGAAGAGAGGATAGCGTGGAGCAGTAACCGCGATTACGGCACTCTAATACCTGGCATTCCGGCAATCAATAACGATGGAACAGAAGAAACATGGGAAGATTTACAAAACCGTGCTCGCGCCGATATGGACGGGAATATGAACACAGCCAAGATACTCGACTACGCACATAACCCAACTGCCGCCAACTACTGCGCCGACTACATAGGTTTTGTTGACGAGCAACGTTGGTTGCCGTCGGCAGGACAGGCGTATCTGATGTATCTTAACAACACGGCGATAAACGCATTAATGACAGAGTACAACACCGCCAACGGCAGTACAGACTTTGTTCTTCTACCAGCAAAAAAAGCCAACGGAGGCTGGGATAAATACGAATATTGGTGGACAAGCACCATATATAATAATTACTGCTCGTGGGTTGTGCTCTACAGTGGCTACATCTACGACTACAACAGCTACAACACAAACGACGTTCGAGCGGTGTCGGCTTTTCATTTTGAATATTAAACCTTTTTTTTCCTTATGATAGGTCGCCCCTTTAAAGGGCGACCGGGAGAAGCACCGGGCGTTAGCCCGGTCGAAAAATTTTTTGTAACTTTGCAGATGGATAAAAAAATAACTGACAATGGCTCAAGGAGCGGCGACAGCCGGGGCATACAAGAGTGTTTACAGGCTCATCCAGCAAATGGTTGGGTTGAGCGAGAATGTGCCTGTGAAATATCGGCGGTGGCTATGGGAGAAGACCTTGGACGCGGCGACGGACTTAATTGCACTGATAGTGTATGCATGGGACGAGCAGGATGTGCGGCACAAGGTAGTGTACATAGACAGGGCAATGACGAAGTTCACGGTGCTGAACACGTATGTGCGGCTGTGCAACGAGGCTCGGGTGCTGCCATTGCAGAAGCAAACAAGTCTGTCGGAGCTTATGGCGGATATATCCGGACAGCTCGGGTCGTGGCGGAAGGCTACGGCTGAAAGGGCAAAAAGAGGTGTCAAAGAGTGAGTGTTCCGTCGGCTACGGCTTACGGAAGCGCGATTTTCTTTAATGAAAAGGTCTGTGCGCTCTCATGCAGAGCAAGGGACAAGACAGTCACAGAAGATAACTGCTCGTGGGTTGTGAACTACAATGGCAACATCAACAACAACAACAGAAACAACACAAACGACGTTCGAGCGGTGTCGGAATTTCAGTAGAAGATGAACAACCAACCGGAACATATTGCCATAGGCTACGACAGTCTTTTGTCGGCATACTATCAGTGCCGACGGAACAAGGCGTGGACAGATGCGGCGGTGTCGTTTGAGATTCACTACGAGGCGGAGCTTCTGAAACTGCGTGATGAGATAAACCGTGGCGAATACAGACCGCAGCCGTCGATCACGTTCCTTGTGGAGTGGCCAACGCTGCGGGAGGTTTTTGCGGCGATGTTCCGGGATAGAATTGTTCAGACATGGGTAGCGCAGCGGATAGAGCCGCTGTTTGAGGCTCAGTTTATCGCGGCAAGTTTCAACTGCCGCAAGGGCAAGGGGACGCTGGCGGCGGTGAAGTACTTGCGAGAGGCAATCCGGCAAAAGTCGGAGAATTATACGCGCGACTGCTGGGTTCTGAAATATGACCTCAAAGGATTCTTCATGTCGATAAACCGGGCAATGGTAACGGATAAGCTTTGCCGCTTTATCCGGGAACGGTACAAGGGAGAGGATATAGAGACGCTAATCTACCTTACGCGAATAACACTTCTAAACTCTCCGGCAGAGGGCTGCATTATGCAGGGCGACCCCGGCAAGTGGAAAGAGCTGCCGCAGAACAAAAGTCTTTTCACCGTTCCGCAAGGCTATGGCTTACCGATAGGGAATATTACCTCTCAACTTGTAGCCAATTTTCTGCTTGATGAAACCGACCATTATCTGACATCAACGCTTGGACTGGCAATAGACCGCTATGTGGACGACACAGCAACGGTGGACAGCGATAAGGAGCGGCTGCTTATTGCCATGCCACTTATCCGTGAACACCTATGGCAAACTGCGGAAGTGAGAGTAAATCCGAAGAAGTATTATCTGCAGCACTACAAAAAAGGTGTGAAGTTTCTCGGCACGGTGATAAAGGGTGAGCGCATCTATATCGCCAATCGCACCCTCGGCAAGGCTATGTGCCGACTTCACGGTTTCAACAAAATGGCAGTGGAGAATGGAGCTGAGTGGTGTAAGGCCAATGCGGAGCATTTTGTGAGTTGTATCAACTCTTATCTCGGTCTAATGCGGCAGGGGCAGGAATATGGAATGCGCCGGGCATTCTGCGGTCTGATAGACGAGGCGTGGAAGAAGTATATTATCGTGGAGTGGGATTTCACAAAGATAGTTCTCAAACAAAAATATAAACACCGCGAGCGAGTGAAGCGAATGCTTCGCCGCAAGCGCAAGCAAGCATCAAGAAACCAAATAAAAAAAGCAAAGCGAATGACAGCACGAGTTTTCAGCGGGGCAGAGCTCCCCGCCGTTGAGCAGTTCAACACCGGTCGCAAAAGGGGTTGCATTGTTCGTTGGGACTTCGAGCCTGTCAAGACAACAATCCCCGAAGTGGACAAACGCGCCGCGTTCCGCAAGCGCAAGGCATTGCTCCGAGCAGCCAAGAACGGAACGTCAACGCCTGCAGAGGAACCGCAGCAGGGAAATGAAGTGGACAGCGGTCTTGTGGCGTTTTCAGAAATGCGCTATATCAGCGTTCCCGACCCGGAACGTGTTGTGGCCGACATTCAGTATGACCTCGACCTGCGTTATGGCGACGCGCCACGCCCGGAGATTGATTTTGATGCATACCGCACGGCTGTAGCCGCGCTTAATAAGGCGTGATGTTATGGCTCGGTCAATCGCCGAGATAAAGGCTCAGATATGCGAGACCTTTATCTCACAGGACGCTATCCGCACCGGGTACGGACTTAAAGACAAACAGACATTCGACAAGGCATTCTCCCCGGTGTCTTTGGAGAGCCTTATGTTCTATGTTGTGGCCTCGTGTATATGGCTGCTTGAAAAGCTCTTTGACCGCCACCGGGAGGAAGTTGACGCAAGGATTGATGCGTTGCGCCCGCATACCCTGCGGTGGTATGTATCGAAGACGCTTGAATATATGAGGGGAAAAGACCTCATTATGACCGACGGAGTTGTGGTGGCAGACTACTACGACACATCGGGTATGACGGAGGGGGACATTGAAAAGGCGCGTGTCGTTAAATACGCCGTGGCCACAGAGGACAACACACAGGTGTTTATTAAGGTTGCGGCAAAGGCGAACAACGGTCAGCCAACGCCATTGCAACCCGAAGACCTGGCAGGACTTAAATACTATCTCTCACAAATTAAGGACGCAGGTGTGGCTATTAAAGTGCTGAACGAACCCGCAGACAATATGCGTGTGGAACTCGTGGTGCTTTATGACCCAGCCATACTCACGGCTGAGACTATTGGCAACGGGCAAATCGACGCAAACGGTTATACTACAATTCAATTACTTCGTGACGGCAAGGATGTGATAGCCGAGGCAGTCAGCAATGTTATTTCCAAATTACCTTTTAACGGTGAATATCGCAACTCTGACCTAATGGCAGCGTTGCAGTCCGTCGAGGGCGTTCGCGTGGCCGACATCGTATCAGTTGAAGCCGCTGCGGGCGGTTCAGAGGTATATTCGCGGGTTGTCGCCTATCGTCGTCCTTATTCGGGATATTACGCATTAAAGAACCTCACGGTAAAAGGCCGTGCCTATCAAGTTGCCGAATGATTTTTGAGATTGACTTCGACAAATGGATAGCCACCATGTTGCCGACATTTCTGCGATTGCGCCGAGTGTTCGCATTCTGCCGCGCCTTATGCTCGCCGCTGTACCTTGGAGAGGCAGGACTTTATCCACGCTTTCTACAAACCCGGGCAGACCACATTTACAGGCTCTGCCATAACGGGCAGGTGTGTTATCTACGTGCCGCGCTTAATGACGCGTTCAATCTTCGGAAAGGTTTTGAGATTGAAGACGCGGAGGCTTATAAGGGTGAGTGGGTTTATGCCAAAGATCCGACCATGCCGGGACAACTTCTTGCAGTGGACGAGAATAAAAACCCAAAGACTGCCGAGGAAGACCCAGCCCCGGAATACCCTACGCCATTACTCGCGGACGAGGCACGATTGAACGCACCGCAGAACTCGTTTATCGTGCGCGTTCCTCTCAACATCTATATAACTCAGCTCGACAAGGTCAAGGCCATTGTTGAGCAATACAGGATTTTATCCAAAGTAGCAATTTACACTTCAACAAACTCAAGCAATGAACAGAGCGGAATATTTATCGACGGCGGTCGCAAGTGGTGGCAATGGCCTATATCCACTATCAACGCAGGGACTATCGTTCATACAAGACCAGATTACCTTTTTACAGGCGTTCGCGAGGATAGGTGGTAAATACTACATACTGCTTCGACCGACTGCCTCCACTGACGGCATAATTGTAATCGACGGAGAGGTGCTACCTCTAAGAGCGACAAAGTTGCCTAACATTGGCATACAAGTGAAGCAGACGAAAGAGGACATCACCGCTGACGGAACTAACTATCGTGAGGCTCGCATCTACCGATATGCGCAATATGTTGGAACGGTGTTTCTCGAACCCGACCCGGTAAAAGGACAATATCCTGCCTCGATGTTTACAGACATCACTACCAACGACCAATTGGCAAAGAAGTTGCAGGATTATTTGGCTGTAAACACAGAACTTGCCAAGAAACTCACGGTGCTTTCAACCGATAACCTTACCCGCGTACAACTCGACGCACAAAAAGACAACGTGCGTCTGAACTGCCGTTCCGGGTGCATTCCCCTTAACGGGGCGACGGAGTACACAATCAACGTGTATCGCCACAGCGCGAACAATATCACACAGGAACAAATATTGCCGGATCTGCGCCGTTTTGTCCGATATTGGGACAACTCTGCGAGCAAGTGGGGCGGGTTCTTCCCGGTAACCGAGAATCTGCATATAGATGTCAAGGTGGTAAAAGGCTCGACGGTATATGTCCGCCACGGATTTATCCCGGAGGGTGTTCAACTTGTGTTGCTCCGTAAGAAGAAACGTAGCCGCAAGCGTCGCTCCGGCGGTACGACTGGCACTAATGCTGCTTGGCGTGGAAAATCAATGCTCCGCCAACCCAAGAACCAATATGTGCATTATAAAGGCGTGATACTATCCACCTCCGCACCTAACACCTGGTATGTGCCTAAATGTATCGGTGTAACCGACACAGAGGACAATAACCTCATTGGAAAGGAACTCGGTGCTATCTGCTCCGATATGATTGTGGCTGTTGGATCGATATTGGAAATTGCAGCCGGAAATGGACTCTACAAGGTTATCGGGACTCGCGTCAAAGCGTCTCAGAAAGGCAGCAGACCCAATACGCAAGCAAGCTGTTACGCCCGAATAGCGTTGCAGTTCGCCAATGCAGGGAAAACTTACAAGAGTGCGGGCGGTGAAATGGCAAGAATGAAATATCGCTTATGGTTTCACTTTGACAAGAAAACCAACAAAACGGTTGTGCGCCGTAGCTTCTCAGCCGATTAGGGACAAAAAAAGAGGGGCGGTGAAAACTGCTCCTCTAAAAACCCCGGCGGTCGTAACTCTTTATATGCTCTGTTGTGGAATCTTGTAGGCTGTCGCTGACACTTCGGTCGGTGCTTCGTTCAATTCCATTTCAACGGGGTCTATAACTTGCTCAATCCCTACTGCTTGACGTGGAAATAACCACGATAACTTTTTGGGGAGAGGGAATCGCAAACGCCGCACGCACCATACATCTATCTTGAAATCGAAATCGCAAAACTATCGAGGGTGCAAATGCATGGCACAAAGTTAAGCGTTAAATAATTAACCTCAAAAAACAAGCTGATGAAAAAAACAGAATAAACGGATTTTTGTGTCGGGAGGCAATAAAAAACAGCCCCCGACTTGATTGTAGGACGCCAATCACATACAATCTCAAATACGCGAGTTCCCGCGCAGTCGAGGGCTGTTATAGCCTTTTGACCGCAGGAACTCGCGTTTTGTGGTATGTGATTGGCACTACAAAATTACGCAAAAGGGGCGAGATAACCAATTTTTTCACTAACCAAAATCATTCTTGGTATGCTGAATGGCAAACAACACCCCTCAAATCTTGGAGGTATATAAGGACACCTCCTCACTCGGACGGCTGCTTATTAAACCCGTCGAAAAGGCTCTCGCAAAGGATATGATAGTCAAGAATCACTACTCGCACAAATGGAACGACGGCGGTTTCGGAGTGTACAACTTCGGAATCTTCCACGCTGATGAACCCGACCGCTGCCTCGGAGTGGCTGTCTATGGCTATATGAAGAACCCGAAAGCCCGGATATTCACGCACCCGAACCCGAAAGCGTGGATGTGTGAACTTAACCGTATGTGGATAGATGATGAACTCGGGCATAACGCTGAGAGTATTTTAATCGCAACCTCAATTAAAATGCTGCGTCGCATTGACCCGAACCTCGTTGCTGTGCAGAGTTTCGCTGACGGTCGTCTTGGCTGCGGAACTATCTACAAAGCCTCGAATTTCCAATACTACGGTTTTCACCTCACAAAGTTCCTGCGCAACGTGCGAAGCGGTGAAATGGTGCACGAGCAGATATTCACCAATTCTATGTCGCCGTCGGGTTTTCTCCGTGCCAACGTTGGAATGTTGCTCGGTGACTTCGAGATATTCGCGGTCAAGACTTATCGCTACATTTATCCGCTTGACAAGCGTTTCCGCTTTGCAAAGCCGCAGAAACCTTATCCGGCGTATGACAAAGGAATGGAAGAAACAGAATGGAAAAGAGACCGTCCGAAAATGATTGAGCGTTGCATTGGAATACTTCAGAAAATGAAATAATAGCCTAAATGCAACGCGACAGCGCAAAGAAAATCCCTCAGACACAAAGATGTTTGAGGGATTTTTATAGCGTTCAAACGGAGTTTAAGCAGCGATTAAACGACATTCAAATGGTCGCAAAATGAGGAGACAAAAATCTAAAAAAATGTACTTTTCGTTTTTCCAAATTGCACTTTTCGTTTTGCCGATTATATTTCGTTTGACATATTTCTGCCAATTGACATATACTATCACAAAATTTGAGACAAAATAATCCTTAATTCTGCGACATAATCGCAGGAATACTAAAAGGAGTGGCTCGACATCGCGCCACTCCTTTTATATCTCAATTTGACTTAAACCTTATTTCAATTTTTCTACGAAGTTTCTCAAGTCAACATTGTTGGGGTCGAGTTCGAGGAACTTGAGATACCACGACTTAGCCTCTTCCTTGTTGCCGTTCTGGAGAGCGTAACCACCGAGGTAGTTGTAGATTTCCATGTAGGCATCGGGGTGTTTTGTGATGTTTTCGGGGTCACTGTCGAGGAGTGCGAGGAGAGCCTTGTAGGAATCGAGTGCGCGACCGCCCTTGAAGCTTGTTACACCGTCGTACACCATTTGGATGCGAGCCTTGCGTTGCATGATACGATAGTCGTCGGGAACGCGCTCGAGCACGATGTCGATATATTTGATACCTTTTTCAAAGGCATCAGCCTTAGCGATAGAATCGGTTGTAGTGGCAATAACAGTTTGATATTTACCTGCGAGCACGAAGAGGTCGTTGGTCGAAGCTTCGGCTACATCGACATATTTCTGGAAGTATTCAGCCGATTTAACGTATTCTTTGTCGTCGGCATAAGCAGAGCTGATGTCTTTGAGGATGTCGGTCTTTTCGGGGTTGATTTCATAAGCCTTTACAAGGGCAGCATAGTGCTCTTCGTTCATGCCAATATTGAGAAGAACATCGGCGTAGGTAGTGTAGTCGTTGCTTGAGTACTTGTTCTTGGGGTCGGTGCTACCGAAGAAGTTTCTTGCGAGAGCGTAAGCTTCCTCATATTGCTTCATAGCGGCTTTGTTGAGGAACACGATACGTTTCATGAGGAATGAGTTGGGGTTTCCGGCAAGGATTTTCTGACCGAGGTCGTAAGACTCCTGATATTTCTCACCGAAGTAGAGAAGCACGGCGTAGCGTTCCTCATCCTCTTTGAAAGAGTTGGGGTTCTTGATGTATTCGCCATACACTTGAGCGGCGCGTGTCCATTGGTCGTCCTCGTAGAGTTTCTCAGCGAGTTCGCGTTGAGCGAGAGCGGAATTGGGGTTGGCGGCAACGAGCGATTCGAGTTTGGAGATAGCCACGCGGGGATCTACATTGAAATATGTGTTGGCATATTTCACATAAGCCTCGGTGCAGTTGGGGTCGAAAGACTCAGCCATTTCGTAGTAACCGGCAGCGTCGCCCCATTTCTTTTCGGCAGCGAGCATATCGCCTTCGAGGATGAAGGGAGCGGGATGGCGTTTGTTCACCTTCTTGGCAGCCTTGATGTTGTCGGCGATTTGCTTAGCGTAAGCAACCGGGTCGGCGTTTACATAGGCGCGAGCAATCTCAACGAGGAGAACAGCGTCTTTCTTAACTTTCGATTTGGCTGTTTTGAAGAAGTTTTCGGCACCTTTCACGTCGTTGTTCTTGAGGGCGATAGCGCCAAGACCTACATAGTTGTAGCCATCTTCGGGATTGGCTGCAATACCTTTGTCGAAGCAAGCCTTTGCCTCTGCCACATTGCCTTCTGCCAAAGCCACTTGACCGAGGTAGTAGTATGCCTGAGCTTTGTCGGTGTCGGCATTGTTAAGGTTGCGGTTCAAGAGGATTTTGGCTTTCTCAAACTGATTTACTTTGTAATACTCAACACCATCTTTGTAGCCTTGAGCAAACAGAGAAGTAGTGCAGAAAAGCACTAAAAGAGCAAATACGAATCTTAATTTCATTGTTGTAAATGTTTATTTGTTTGATATTATTTGATTTTCTAATTGAGATTTACCATTCGCGGCTGGATTGTCGCCGGGAGCACTCCGGTCTGCTGGATGATTTTCTGTCCGTTGAACCCGGTTACAAACGAGAAGAATCCGTGAGGCAGGCTGCCCATCACTCCGGCGCAGATTGCGTATATCGGGCGATAGAGCGGATAACTGCCGTCGTAGATATATGCCTGATAGGGCTTGAATGCCTCTATCGAATCGTCGCGACGCACCTTGAGCACCTTGATGTTGGTGTCGAATTCGGTTTGCGTAACGTCGTTTTCCTTGAGGTTGGCAACGCGCTCTTCGATCGATATGGTTTTCGCTTTCATGTCGCTGCTCACCCAGCTCACACCGATGATTCCGATTGCGCCTTTGCGCTTGGCGACAGCCTGATACACTTCGGGGGTGGAGCCTGCGGCATAGACATTCTTGGCAAAATCGGCTCCTGCAAGCAGAGAGTCTTTCATATAGCGGGCGGTGCTTGAACCTTGGTGGTCAAACACTACGAGGATGCTGTCGAGCTTGGATGGCGAGAGTTCGTCCCAGCGGGTTACCTTGCCTGAGAGGATTTCGCCGATTTCGCTCATCGAGAGGATTTCAATCGGGTTTTTGGGATTGACAATCAGCGCGATGGCATCCACGGCAATCTTCTGTGTGAAGCATGTGCCGCGCTCCTGGCGCACATACTCCACCTGCTCGGGCTTCAACTGGTGGGCTGTTACGATAAACTGCGTTTTGAGCGAGATGAGCGAGTCGATTGCGGCGTGCTCATCGGCATAAATCGGGATGATATTCGCCTTGGGATAAGTGTATTCAAACACCTCAACTTCCTGATTGATGATGTTTTGGAAACTTTCGTCGCAAACGATGCTGATTAAGCCCGAAGTGCTGGTGTTCTGCGGCTTGGGGCGATTTCCGCAAGCGAAGAACATAGCCATCGAAGCCAAGCAAGCGGCTATCACAGCGGCATCCGAGCCTTTGCGACCGAAGAAACGGCGAGTTGCCTCAAAGCCGGGGTCGAAGAGGCGCACTGCACGCCAAATGCCGTAAACGATGAATACGGTTGCCATCACATAGCGCATCCACTGCCATTCAAATTGGAAAAAGTCGATGAGCACCAGCGCTCCCATTCCCAGGTAGATGGCAATCATGAAAATGCCGAAGACAAGGCGCATTCCCTTGGGAGATCTGTCGATATAATTGTCGTTAAGATTTTCGTCCATTGCTCAATGTTTTATATCAATTAAAAACAACTACAAATATAATAATTGTTTAGCGAAAGCCCTATAAAAAGGGCAAAATATTTGCCATAAAAAATATTTTTGTAAAGATAATCAAAAAAACAGGAAGTATAGCAAAGAGGTTGTCTCAATTAAAAAATCTTAACTCAATAAATGCGAAAAGAGCCGTTCGTAGTATAAAAGTGCCATTCATAGCGAAAAAAAGGGCACAGCGGAAAATTACTGGGGGTAGAATTTTGAATATATATGGAATTATTCG
>JBJEKB010000213.1:0-2516 GCA_051878395.1 Muribaculaceae bacterium | reverse complement strand
ACGCCGATGGTACTGCGAAAGTGGGAGAGTAGGTAACCGCCCCCTAAGCCCCGGAACACTCCGGGGCTTTCTTATTCTATATCCCCCGAAGATACAAAGTAAATATTGCGGCCATTAGTCAAGATTGCAGTAGAGAAATGTGGAATCTTGACGATGTAATCGTAGCAATTGCACTTGTGCTGCTATGGTATCGAAATAGGAAATAAATTTATTTCTTATTGTTACTTATTTATCCAGGAGGTAGGCGAAGCAGAAGAGGATGGCGAACAGGATGATTAGGATTGCTGCGAATAGCGTGAAGAACATTTTAAAGGCTACCTTTAATGAGTAACTGAATCTTGCCTCCATTTTATCCACATTGCTATTAGCCCATTTCATTCTTCGAGACCACACTTCATCGAAGTGCCGGTAGATGAAAAGCCCTGCCCATATCGAAATTGATAGTGAAATGAGTGCTATTGCCCCACTTATTATGGTTAATACCAGAGTAAATTCGTCCGTATCGCCGCTTTCGTCTGTGTAACCTACGTAAAGAAATAGCGCTATAGCGGCTGTTAACAAAATGCACAATCGATAGATTTGGTTGTCGAATGCCCGGATGAGCCAGCACACGAATGTGATTTTCTTATCTGATGCTTCCATGTGAATGATTTAGTTTTAATTGGTTTTTAAAGGTAATTATTGAGCAAATTTATCGATTAAATTTAAAAATTGCTAATTATTTTGTGAAAATTCGATTTTGTTCGTATTTTTGCGAACAGATATTTGAGATATGGCAAATTATAGCGTGAATGAGGAGAAAATTGCTCGATTTGCAAAGGCAATGGGGCATCCGGCAAGAATAGCGATACTGAAATTTCTTGCCGAGCAGGAGTCATGCTTTTTTGGTGATATTCACGAGGTGTTGCCAATTGCAAAAGCGACAGTTTCTCAGCACCTGGCAGAGCTGAAGGATGCCGGGTTGATTCAGGGCGAGATTATCCCGCCCAAAGTGAAATATTGTATCAACCGTGAGAACTGGGAGCTCGCAAAACGCATGTTTGCAGAGTTTTTCTCTATTCCCGCCGGCAATAAGAAGGGCTGTTGTGGATGATTTTTTTATTTATGAAATATATTCGTAGTTCTACGAACAACAAACTAAAATGTATAACTTATGAAAGAGATTAAAGTGTTAGGAACAGGTTGTTCTAAGTGCACAACCTTGTATGACAATGTGAAGAATGCTGTAGCCCAGCTTGGAATTGCTGCTGCGGTGGAGAAAGAGCAGGACATTATGAAGATAATGGAGTATAACGTGATGAGCGTACCTGCCCTTGTTGTCGATGGCAGTGTGTTGTCAACCGGAAAGGTTTTGACAGTAGAAGAAATCAAGAAATTGTTGAGTAAATAATTGAGCTATATGGAGAAATTAGCCATTATTCTTGTTGCCGCTTTCTGTCTTGTGTCGTGCGGCATGGATTCGAGCAACTCAAAGCAAAATGCCGAAAGCGCGGATGCTACCGAGACCGTGCAGCAATCGGCGGCGGATAAAGTGTCGGTGTTGTATTTCCATGGCAAGCAGCGCTGCATCACCTGTCGAGCCATTGAAAAATGTGCGCGTGAGGTTGTTGCCGGGATGAACCCCGAGCAGGTGGAATTGCGTGTAATAGACATAAGCGATGACGCCAATAGCGAAATTGTCGAGAAATATGAGGTGGCATGGTCTTCTCTTATCCTTGAGCGTGGAGAGCAATCGACCGACCTCACCGATATGGCATTCCGCTATGCCAAGAACAATCCCGACGAGTTTATTACGCTACTCAAGGGCGAAATCGAAAAGATGCTCGAATAATGGAGTGGCTGCAGTCGATACTTGACAATAGCACTCTGCCGGTGGTAACCGCCTTTGTCCTTGGCTTGCTCACGGCTGTAAGTCCGTGCCCTATGGCCACCAATATCACGGCGATAGGATATGTGGGGAGGCATCTCGATAGCCGCAGGAAAATGTTTCTAAGCGGGATTCTCTACACACTTGGACGAATGTTTGCCTACACACTCCTCGGCGCGGTGCTCATCTACATGATGCGTTGCGGAAAGAGCCTGTTTGCGGTTCAGCAGTTTCTGAGCAGGGTAGGCGGGGCATTATTGCCTCCATGCCTCATAATTATTGGTGTGATTATGCTCATAGGCAATCGCTTGCGGTTGCCCGGAATCAATGTGTCGCTTGCAGGCAAAGAGGGGAAGATGAGCGGACTGTGGGGAAGCGTGCAACTTGGTGTCTTGTTTGCCCTTGCGTTTTGCCCTACGAGCGGACTGCTTTACTTTGGGATGTTGCTGCCGATGTCTGCCGCCGAGACCGGAGGCTATTTGTTGCCGATGGTGTATGCAATCGCCACGGGGCTGCCGGTGGTGGTAGTGTCGTGGTTGCTCGCCTACTGCATCTCGGGCGTAGGGAAATTCTATGGCAAGATGCAGGTGCTGCCGCCGCCGGCCTCAACGACCTGGCCCGGGACTATAAGGAGCTGTACCCCATCGCC
>JBJEKB010000212.1:0-10660 GCA_051878395.1 Muribaculaceae bacterium | reverse complement strand
CGTTTAGTTGTTGTAGCCGGGAAATGACATTAGGTTTTATAGAGGAAAGATAATAAAAAAGGGAGAAAAACGGAACGAAAAGGCACAAAAAAAACGAGAGTCGGCAAAAAACGGCTCTCGCGGACAGGATTATTGACCTAAAATTTTTGTCAATTCAAAAGCACCGGGGTTCTCGGCGACTATCTCTCCCGCAGGATTAATGAGACAAGTCTTGTACCCCCGACCGAGACTATAATCTTCGAAAATCGAAGAAGAAGAACCGTCGCGGTCGAAAAATTGAGCATCTTGCTGCAACTTGTCTGTTTCTACCAATTCCTCAAAAAGTGCTTCATTACGGTCGTAGTTGACCGAAATATAGACAAGTTGGTTGTCGAACTTTTTGGAGAGAGCGTTGCACTCGATGTTAGCAATGCGAGAACGAGCGTCGCGCGAAGACCAAAAAGAGACTAACACATATTTTCCTCTCAACTGCTGAAGCGACACCGCAGTGTCGGCATTCACAACGCGGAAATCGGAAGCGATATCCCCGATTTCGCCGCCACGATTAGACGAGGCGTTGGATGAGGCGAAAAATAATAACAGACCAAGACACGCAATTAAAAAAATTGATTTCTTCATCTGATAAAATTGAAGTGAACAATAAAGTTGTGGGATACGCTCCAAGCGCAGGCACAACCCTGCCGATTTTCGGCAATTCAAACCCCAAAAATGGTGTCCTCCGACAGCCGGGGTGTTTCAAAAACGATGCAAAGATAATCAAAATATTTTTTCCGTGCAAATATTTTTGAAGGCCGAAAATTATATATTGCTGATAATGTGAATATTAAGCGATTCGCAAAATATCATTTTTAACTATTTGTGTTAAAATATTTCGTCGATTTAACCAAATTATTTAACAATGCGAGAAGCATTATTGAGGCAAAAACTGATAGATTTCGGCATCGAAATAGTCGCCGCCGCGACGCAACCACTGCGGCAGAGTAGCGGTGTGGGAAAAGCCGCATTTTTCAAAAGCCTTGCGGCTTGCGATGTTGTCTGACGGAATCATAGCCCACGCCATGTGAATTCCGAGAAATCGAAGGCAATAATCAACCGAAAGTTTCACAGCGCGCTCGCCATATCCCCGCCCCTTGTGGTCGGAAGCGATGAGAATACCGATAGCGATGCGGTTATTGAAAGGGTCGAAATTATACAAATCGACAGTGCCGACAGCCACCCCCTCTGCATCCACCATAAGGCGCACCTGCTTGTGCTTGTAGATGTCGCCATCGTAATCCTGTAGGTACTCCCAAAGAATCGAACGAGAAAAAGGAGTGATGCTATTGCCCACATCCCAGAGGGAAGTGTCGTTTTCCCAAATATACATAAGGTCAAGGTCGGTAGGCTCAAGAGCACGGAGAGAAACCACACCATCGTCGAGAAATTTTTCCATAACAAAAAGAGATTAATTCATACCGGGATTGACAGGGCACAATTTCCAAGTGGAGAAATCGTCGCCAAGCATATCAACAAAGCGAAGCCAATAGTCATTGCCATCACCGAGCAACAGCGAGCGGGAAATAGAGTTGTTCATAGCAAGGACAGCCCAGGAGTGGCGCTTGAGTTCGCCAGCCAACTGATTGGAATCCCAGCCACTGTAGCCGACAAAGAAACGCATCTTGCCGGAGACCTCACACCCCGAATTGATATACTCCTTGATGATGCGCATATCACCATTAATATATACGCCATCGGCAACAGGCACGCTCTCGGGGATAATGTCGCCAAGAGCATGGACCACAAAAAGGCGGTTCTGCCCCACCGGACCACCGCAATAGAGCGGAACAGGCTCCTCGGTAACAATACCCTCGACGGCATCGGCGAGCGAAAACCGGGTGATATTGTTGAGCACCAGCCCCACATCGGAAGAATCGGAGTGGTTGACCATGAGCACAACAGAGCGCATGAAATAAGGTTCGAGCAAGAAAGGCTCGGAAATGAGCATATCGCCCACCTCGGGAAAGCGTTGAGGCTTGTGCAAAGATAATATGTCGTTCTTATAAATCATATCTTTTACAAAAATCGGCAAAAACGCCGAATAATGCAACAAAAACAAATTATTTTTTATAAAAATCGCCCAAATGCACAAAAGAATCGAAAAAATCACTACCTTTACAAAATATTCAAATATAATCTGCAGTAGCTATAAACAATTAAACATAGAACCGTCAATGAAAGTTCTGAAATTTGGAGGGACATCGGTAGGAACCGTAGAAAGTCTCAGAAATGTAAAAAAGATAGTAGAAGAAAACAACGAGCCGTGTGTTGTAGTAGTGTCAGCACTTGGCGGGCTCACCGATATACTCATAAAGACAGCCAAGACAGCATCGAAAGGAGATGCGGGATACCGTGATTTATACACCTCGATTGTGGATAGGCACAACAATGTGATTGCCGGGATAGTGCCGGCAGAGAAGCAAGAAGAGGTGCACAAAATCACCGACCAACTGCTCACGGAACTCGGAGATATATTCCAAGGGATATCGCTGATAAAAGACCTGTCGCAACGCACCCTCGACATAGTGGTGAGCTATGGCGAACGCCTGTCGTCGGTGATAATAAGCCGCATAATTACAGGGGCAAGACACTTCGACTCGCGGAACTTCATCAAGACACAAACAAAATTCGGTAAGCACACGCTTCAAAGCGAGGCAACCGAACGACTCATACACAAGACATTCGACTCCTACACAGGAAAATTCACAGTAATTCCCGGATTCATATCGTCGGACCTGGAGACCGGAGAAATCACCAATTTAGGGCGCGGAGGAAGCGATTACACCGCAGCCATCATTGCCGCCACACTCAAGGCGTCGATGCTCGAGATATGGACCGACGTGGATGGCTTTATGACAGCCGACCCGAGAGTGATTTCAAAAGCATACGTCATCGACCACCTCACATTCATCGAAGCGATGGAATTGTGCAACTTTGGTGCCAAAGTGGTGTATCCGCCGACAATCTACCCGGTGTATCACGAGAATATACCTATAAAAATAAAGAACACCTTCAATCCGTCGGCACCCGGCACACTCATCAGCGAAGAAGTGGGCTCGGCAGGGAAGGCAATTAAAGGTATATCGTCGATTAACGACACATGCCTCATCACGCTCACCGGATTTGGCATGGTGGGAGTTATCGGTATCAATAGCCGCATATTCAATGCCCTTGCGCGCAACGGCGTGAGCGTGTTCCTCGTGTCGCAAGCATCGTCGGAGCACAACACCTCGTTTGCGGTGAAAAACTGCGATGCCGACACAGCAGTGCAAGTGCTCAAAGAGGAATTTAAAGCCGAACTCGCGACAGGCGAGATTAGCGGAATAGAGCCGGAACGCGACCTTGCAACCGTTGCAATCGTGGGCGAAAACATGAAGCACACACCCGGTATTGCAGGAAAACTGTTCAACACCCTGGGACGCAACGGCATCAATGTGATAGCGTGTGCACAAGGCGCAAGCGAAACCAACATCTCGTTTGTAATCAAGCTCGACAGCCTGCGCAAAGCGCTCAACGTGATTCACGACTCATTCTTCTTGTCGCAGACACAAGTGCTCAACCTGTTTATCGCCGGAGTGGGACATGTGGGCGGCAACCTGCTCAAACAAATCAAGAGTCAGCAAGGGAAACTGCTCGAGGAGAAATCGCTGGAATTGAAATTAGTGGGCGTTTCATCGTCGAAAAAATGCATATTCGATGCCGAAGGAATCGATCTTGAGAAATATGACGAAATGCTCAAGCAATCCGAAATCGAAGCATCGCCCGAAGTGATTAAAGACAAACTCATTGAAATGAACCTTTTCAACTCGGTGTTTGTCGATTGCACTGCAAGCGCCGATGTGGCATCGATCTACGGAGAATTGCTCAACCACAATATCAATGTGGTTGCAGCCAACAAGATAGCGGCATCGTCGGCTTACGAGAACTACCACCGACTCAAAGAAATCTCGCGCCGCCGCGGTGCTAAATTCCTGTTTGAGACCAATGTGGGAGCCGGATTGCCCATCATCAACACAATAAACAGCCTCATAAACTCGGGCGACAAGATTTTGAAAATCGAGGCGGTGCTCAGCGGCACGCTCAACTACATATTCAACACATTGAGCAGCGAAGTGCCGATGAGCAAAGCGATAAAAATGGCTATGGAGGCAGGCTACAGCGAACCCGACCCGCGCATCGACTTGTGCGGGAAGGATGTGATGCGCAAAATAGTGATTCTCGCACGCGAAAGCGGCTACCGAGTGGAGCAAAGCGAAGTGGAGAAGCACCTGTTTATTCCCGACGAGTATTTCGAGGGGACAAAAGAGGAATTTCTCGAGAAAGTGGCAGAACTCGATGCCGAATTTGAGGCAAAACGCGCCGAGGCAGCGGCAAACGGAGAGCACTTCAGGTTTGTCGCCACACTCGACAACGGCAAAGTGTCGGTGGGACTGCAGAAAGTGGATTCACACCACGCATTCTACTCACTCGAAGGGAGCAACAATGTGATACTGCTCACCACCGCGCGCTACAAAGAGTATCCGATGGAAATCAAAGGATACGGCGCCGGGTCGGAGGTAACTGCCGCGGGAGTGTTTGCCGACATAATAAGCATAGCAAATATCAGGTAAAGCAATGAAACACCTTATTATATTAGGAGATGGGATGGCAGACGAGCCGATAGAGGCTCTTGGAGGAAAAACGCCGCTCATGGCTGCCCACACACCAACCCTCGACAAGATGGCGGGAGCATCGCGTCTCGGAACACTTGTAACTACTCCGCAAGGCTACGAGCCGGGGAGCGAAATAGCACACCTGTCGCTCTTGGGATATGATGTGCCATCGGTATTTGAGGGGCGAGGCTCTCTCGAGGCTGCAAGTATGGGTGTTGAAATCGAGCCGCACGAGATGGCGATGCGATGCAACATCATCTGCATCGAAGATGGCAAAATCAAGAACCATTCGGCAGGAAATATAAGCACGCAAGAGGCGGCTGTGCTCATAGATTACTTGAATGAGAATCTGGGGAGCGACACGGTGAAGTTTTTCACCGGGATATCCTATCGCCATTTGCTCAAGATAAAGGGAGGAAATAAGAATATTGAATGTACTCCGCCTCACGATGTGCCCGGCACACCGTTTCGCGACTGCCTTGTGAGGGCGAAATGCCCCGAAGCAGAGGAGACTGCAGCACAAATCAACCGGCTCATATTGCGCTCTCAAGAACTGCTTGCCAACCACCCTGTGAACCTGGCAAGGATAGCACGCGGCGAAGACCCTGCAAACAGCATTTGGCCGTGGTCGCCCGGCTACAAGCCTTCGATGGACACATTGGCTGATAAATACGGCATAAATAGCGGTGTTGTGATATCGGCAGTCGATTTAATCAAAGGGATAGGCGTATATGCCGGTTTGAAGCCCATCGATGTGGAAGGAGCGACCGGATTGTGGAATACAAATTACGAAGGGAAAGCCGATGCCGCCATCAAAGCACTGAGAGAGGGGGCAGACTTTGTGTTCCTGCACATCGAAGCAAGCGACGAAGCCGGACACGAGGGGGACAGCGCACTCAAAGTGAAGACCGTGGAATCGCTCGACTCGAGGGTGTGCAAGCGGATACTCGAAGCACTCCCTGCGATAGGCGAACCGGTGTCGATAGCCGTGCTCCCCGACCACCCCACCCCATGTGCCAAGCGCACACATTCAGCCACTCCGGTGCCGGTGATGATTCTCACCCCGGGAGTTGAAGGCGACGGAATAGAGCGATACACCGAAGAGACAGCACAGCGCGGCTCGCTCGGAAAAATGGACAAAGACCAATTTATAAGAACATTTTTAAGCAAATAACTCAAATATGATTTACTATAGCACAAATAACCCAAATCTTGAAGTGTCGCTCCAAGAGGCTGTGGTCAAAGGACTTGCAGCCGACCGCGGACTTTTCATGCCGGAGCGGATACCCTCGTTGCCAAAGGCGTTTTTCAACAACATCGGCAACATGTCGCTTCAAGAAATCTCATTTATAGTTGCCAACACACTTTTTGGCGAGGATGTTGAATCGGAAGTGTTGAAAGACATTGTGTATGACGCGCTGAATTTCGACATTCCGCTCAAGCATATAACAGGCAATATGTATAGCCTCGAGGTGTTCCACGGACCGACACTCGCCTTCAAAGATGTGGGTGCGCGATTCATGGCACGCCTTCTCGGCTATTTCAACTCGAAGAGCAACGACAAATCGATGGTGAATGTGCTGGTAGCCACTTCGGGAGACACCGGCAGCGCAGTGGCAAACGGCTTCCTCGGAGTGCCCGGCGTGAGAGTGTTTGTCCTTTACCCGCAAGGGAAAGTGAGCCGCATCCAGGAATCGCAATTCACCACACTCGGGAAAAATATCACCGCAATAGAGGTGAACGGCACATTTGACGACTGCCAGGCACTCGTGAAAAACGCCTTCATGGATAAAGAACTCAACCAAAGGATGAAACTCACCAGCGCCAACAGTATCAACGTGGCTCGATTCCTGCCGCAGATGTTCTACTACTTCTATGCCTATGCGCAACTCGCCAAGCGAGGACAGAAACTCGACAACATCGTTGTCGCAGTGCCAAGCGGCAATTTCGGCAACATCTGCTCGGCGCTTATCGGCAAGGCAATGGGATTGCCCATCAAGCGATTTATCGCAGCCAACAATAGAAACGATGTGTTCTACCAGTATCTGCAAACCGGCAAATACGAGCCTCGCAAGTCGATACAGACAATCGCCAACGCCATGGATGTGGGCGACCCGAGCAACTTCGCGCGTGTTCTCGACCTCTACCACCACAGCCATGCCGCAATATGCAAGGAGATTTCGGGCTGCACCTACACCGACGAGCAAATTGCCGAAACGATGAAGGAAACCTACGACAACCACGGTTATGTGCTCGACCCTCATGGGGCTGTTGCATACCGCGCACTTCTCGAAGGGCTTGACGACGACGAAACAGGAATATTCCTCGAAACAGCCCACCCTGCAAAGTTTAAAGGCACCGTGGAGCAGATTCTTGGCACAGACATTCAAGTGCCCGACAAACTGCTTGCGTTTATGCGCGGCACCAAAAAGAGTGTGCGCATAGGTGCAAACTACACAAGTTTCAAGCAAGTGCTCATCGACAGCCTTTAAGGCAACTCGAAGCCAGAATTGCTAAACAATTTAACGAGAGCCAAATGCAAAATACCCTTCAAATATCACAACGAGGATTGGAGATGCCGGAATCTCCAATCCGCAAACTCGCACCATTGGCATACGCTGCAGAAGAAGAGGGCGTGAAAATTTACAGGCTTAATATCGGACAACCCGATTTGCCCACACCACAAAAGGCGCTCGATGCGCTGAAAACAATCGACCGCAGCACCTTGGAGTACAGCCCTTCCGAAGGATATAAATCGTTGAGAAGTGCATTGGTCAACTACTACGAGCGATACCAGATAAAATTGAAAGCCGATGAGATAATCATCACAAGCGGAGGCTCCGAGGCTGTATTGTTCGCTTTTATGAGTTGCTTGAACCCGGGAGATGAAATAATCGTGCCGGAACCGGCATACGCCAACTACATGAGTTTTGCAATTTCGGCAGGGGCAGTAATCCGAACCGTCGCCACCACAATAGATGAAGGGTTCTGTCTTCCCAAAGTCGAGAAATTTGAAGAACTCATCAACGAGCGGACCAAAGCCATACTCATTTGCAACCCCAACAACCCGACAGGCTATCTCTACACGCAAAAAGAGATGAACCAAATTCGCGACCTGGTGAAAAAATACAACCTGTACATCTTTTCCGACGAAGTGTATCGCGAATTTATCTACACCGGTTCGCCATACATCTCGGCGATGCACCTGGAGGGCATCGAGCAAAATGTGGTGCTGATTGATTCGGTGAGCAAACGCTATTCGGAATGTGGTATCCGCATAGGCGCGCTAATCACCAAGAACGAAGCCGTGCGCAACACCGTAATGAAGTTCTGCCAGGCACGTTTAAGTCCGCCATTAATCGGGCAAATAGTTGCAGAGGCAAGCATTGAAGGCACCGAGCAATATAGTAGAGATGTGTATGAAGAATACACCGAACGCAGGAAGTGCCTGATAGATGGCGTAAATCGCATACCCGGCTGCTACACGCCGATTCCGATGGGAGCGTTTTATACAGTAGCCAAGTTGCCGGTGGATGATGCAGAGAAATTCTGCGCTTGGTGTTTGAGCGATTTCAGATATAAGGATGAAATCACCGAAAGCCTCGAGCCTTCGGGATGCAAAGGCACGAAAGTAACCGGCGAAACCATAATGATGGCTCCGGCAGCAGGTTTTTACACCAATCCGGAGTTAGGAAAGAATCAAGTACGCCTTGCGTATGTGCTTTGTAAGGAAGATTTACGCAGAGCTATCATGATATTGGAGAAAGCAATAGAGGAATATAATAAAGAAACCCGGTGATAACGTCAATATCTAAACGATTGACGATGGCGTGGCTTGCCATTGTTGCGATTGCCCTGTGTGCGACCGGGCAACATGGCACCATGAAAAAATTTGAGAGCATAGGCTTTGACGGCGAGGCACGAGTGGTGAACTGCTTCGCCCAAGACTCCACCGGGATGATATGGATTGGCACCAATCACGGATTGTACTCCTATGACGGATACTCCACCTATCCCCACAACACAGCAGATGCTTACACCCGCTCTCACATCAACAGCATGACAATTGTGGGAGACACCATATTTATCGGAGCGGATTGCGGATTGCTTGCCTACGACATATCGCGCGATGCCTATTGCGAAAGAATCGACTCCTCCCCCGGCAATATCAGGGCGCTTGCCAAGCAGGAAAACAACTTGTTAATCGGCACGCTCAACGGCTTCTTTATCATGAGCCTAAGCAGCCACGAGATTTCGGAGCACAGCAATGGCTTGAGCAACAACACCGTGTATTCTATACTCAATATAGATGGCGAAGGGCTATATGTGGGCACATACAACGGGCTTAACAAATACATGCAGCACAACAATGAGTTCAGGAAAATAGAGATGCCCGGGAATTATGAGAAGAAAAACACATTTGTCAACTCGATGCTATTCGACCCCGAGCGAGGCTGTGTGTGGGTGGGCACCGAAGGGAGTCTATACACCATGGATTTGGTTACACATCACTTCACACGCATCGACGGATTCGGCAACAACTCGATTAAATCGCTCGCTCTCGACGACCGCAACGGAGATGTGATAGTGGGCACCGATAACGGGCTGTACATCTACAGCCAAGGGAAAATTGTGCGATACAGCCACAACTCGCGAATCAGTTTCACTCTACTCAACAACATCGTGTGGAGCGTATTTGTGGATAAAGACCATAATTTGTGGGCAGGAACCGACTACAATATCAGTATGTCGTCGGAATCGGGCAACAATACAATTTCGATAGCGGAGCTCACAGGGATGGAAGATGGCAATGTGATATACGCAATAGGTCGCGACACTCGAGGGCTATTGTGGATGGGCGGAGCCAACGGAATAATCAGGTACAATGGAAATGCCGAGCAAAGTGTGTGGTACACAATGGATAATCCGCAGCATCCGTTGCAACACAACAGAATAAGAGAAATCTATTGCGACCGTGAAAATGAATTGTGGATAGTGGGAGATGGTGGAGTGAATCGCTATGATTACACCACCGGGCAGTTCTGCCGCTACAACATCTTGAGCAGCGACCGCCGCTACAACACAAATTGGGCATACAGCATATTTGAGGATGCCAAAGGCAACCTGTGGGTGGGTAGTTTCCTTGGTGGCGTGTTTGTGATAAACCGCAAAAAACTGCTTGAATCGAACGGAGAGGCTCAAGCCGACAGGCACATTTCATTTGGAGACTCGCAAAACTTTGTCAACAAAATGATTCCGGCATCGGATGGCGGCGCTTGGGTGCTTCTATACAACGATGGCGGCTTGTATCATATCGATGAAACGGGGCGTAAATACCAAAAGATTGAAGTTGAGAAAGATATGGGCTATCAGCCATCGAGCATAATAACAACCGACAACGGACTGCTGTGGTGTGCCAATGAGGATGTAGTGTGCGTGTATAATGCTGCTACTCAAAAGTGCATGAAGAAACTGAAAGTGAGCAAATACACCACCAATATAGTCTATACAATGGAACAAGTCGCAGACAGGGTGTGGCTTGCAACAAACACCGGTGTGTGGACCATCAACACTAATAGTTTCATAACCGAACGGCTCAACGTGCCCAATCATCCCTACTACTCAATAAGTTACGACAAAGATAAAGGGACAATAGCACTTGGTGGAGTTGACGAAATAGTAATGCTGAACCTCTCGGACATCTCGGGAAAAAGTGTTGAGAGCGATATCTATATAACCGCAGTGATGGTTAACGACAAGTTGTATTCAACTGAAGAAAACAGTGTTCGCGCGCTCAAACGAATAAATCTCGGACATGACGAAAACCACATAATAATAAATGTGAGCGACTTTAATTACTCCACCGATAGAAAAACGCAATTTGCCTACTGCATCGAAGAACTTGGAGGGAAATGGGTAACATTGCCCATAAACGGCAACCGCATCTCATGCTCCAATCTTGTTCCGGGCAC
>JBJEKB010000211.1:0-2537 GCA_051878395.1 Muribaculaceae bacterium | reverse complement strand
CCTTATGGGCGCAACACACATCGGTCGAGACCTCGGTCCGAGAGTGTCTTCGGCTCTCACCAGCGGTCTTACAGCCGACTGTACAAGCCTTGAAATCGGCCCTCACAAAGATGTAAAGACCGGCAAGGAATATGAGAACCTCCTTTATCAAATCCGCCCCGCATTCGGTGGTAACATCGTTGCAACCATCGTCAACCCCGAAAACCGCCCGCAAATGGCTACAGTGCGCGAGGGTGTGATGAAGAGCGAAATCTTTGACGCCAACTATAAAGGCGAGGTTATCAACCTCGACGCCAACAAATACACTTGCGATGCCGACTATGTTGTGAAAATCATCGACCGCCACATCGAGAAATCGAAGGTTAATATCAAAAACTCGGCAATCATCGTTGCCGGTGGCTATGGCATGGGCAGCAAAGAAGGTTTTGACTTGCTCTACGAATTGGCTGACACCCTCGGTGCCGAAGTGGGTGCTTCGCGTGCCGCTGTCGATGCCGGTTTTGTTGAGCATGAGCGTCAAATCGGTCAAACCGGTGTAACAGTGCGTCCAAAACTCTATATCGCTTGCGGTATCTCGGGACAAATCCAGCACATCGCAGGTATGCAGGAGAGCTCGATTATCATCTCGATTAACAACGACCCCAATGCTCCTATCAACACCATCGCCGACTATGTAATCAACGGCAATGTTGAAGATGTGATTCCCAAACTCATCAAGTATTATAAAAAGAATTCTAAGTAATAAAATCGCAAAAAAATGGCAAACTTTTATACAGACAATACTGACCTGAAGCATCATTTGACACATCCTTTGATGCGCAAAATCGTGGAATTGAAAGAACGCAATTACACCGATGCCGAAAAATTTGACTATGCGCCATTGGATTTTGACGATGCAATGGATTCTTATGAAAAGGTGCTCGAAATCGCAGGTGAAATCTCTGCCGAAATCGTGGCTCCCAATGCCGAGGATGTTGACCACGAAGGTCCTCATGTGGTAGATGGCCATGTGGTGTATGCACAAGGCACACAAAAAAACCTCGACGCCCTTGTAAAAGCAGGCTTGATGGGTATTTCGCTTCCGCGCCGCTACAACGGTTTGAACTTCTCAATCGTTCCCTATATCATGGCTGCCGACATGGTGAGCCGCGCCGATGCCGGATTCGTTAACATCTGGGGTCTCCAAGACTGCGCCGAGACAATCTACGAATTTGCCGACGAAGACCAGAAAATGCGTTATCTCCCGCGCGTGTGCGCCGGCGAGACAATGGCAATGGACCTCACCGAGCCCGATGCCGGTAGCGACCTCCAGGCTGTGATGCTCAAAGCTCGCTTCAACGAGGCTGACGGCACATGGCGTCTCAATGGTGTGAAACGCTTCATCACCAATGGCGACGGCAACATCGCTCTCGTTCTTGCTCGCTCGGAAGAGGGTAGCAAAGATGGCCGCGGTCTTTCAATGTTTATCTACGACCGCAACGATGGTGGCGTAACAGTGCGCCGTATCGAGAACAAAATGGGTATCAAAGGCTCACCGACATGCGAATTGGTGTTCAAGAACGCCAAAGCCGAATTGTGCGGCTCTCGCAAGTTGGGTCTTATTAAATATGTGATGGCGCTCATGAACGGCGCACGCCTCGGCATCGCCGCTCAGTCGGTGGGTGTGAGCGAAGCCGCTTATCGCGAGGCTATTGCCTATGCTCGCGACCGCAAGCAGTTTGGCAAAGCCATCATCGAATTCCCTGCAGTGGCAGAGATGATTTCCAACATCAAGATGAAACTCGATGCATCACGTTCACTCCTTTATGAATGCACTCGCTTTGTGGATATGTACAAGACCTACGAGGATATCGCCCGCGAACGCACTCTCACTCCCGAGGAGCGCGCCGAGATGAAGAAATATTCTCGTTATGCCGACGCATTCACTCCGCTCGCAAAGGGCATGGGCAGCGAATACTGCAACCAGAACGCCTACGACTGCGTGCAAGTGCATGGAGGTAGCGGTTTCATGAAAGATTACGCTTGCGAACGCATCTATCGAGACGCTCGTATCACTTCAATCTACGAGGGTACTACCCAGTTGCAGGTTGTGGCTGCAATTCGCCACGTCACCACCGGCACCTACCTCAACAAGATTGAAGAATACAACGCCGAAACTTATGCTCCGCAATACGACGCTCTCAAAGCGAAACTCGTTGCTATGACCGAGCTTTATCGCGCTGCCGTTGCTTCGGTAACCGAAGTTCACAACACCGAGTATCTCGACTTCCAAGCTCGTCGCCTCGTGGAGATGGCAGGACACATCATCATGGGTTACTTGCTCCTCGGTGATGCCACTCGCAATGACAGTTTCGCTAAATCGGCTGCCAACTACATCCGTTTTGGGGAGGCGGAGGGGAAGAAGCACAGCGAATATATCGCCAACTTCGACATTGAATCGCTTGCCGACTATCGTCAAGCCTAATCATACACTCGCCATAAAAGTAGGCTGCGCTTCACGGAAAGAAAGCGCAGCCTGCTTATTTTTTTGCCCGAAA
>JBJEKB010000210.1:0-10781 GCA_051878395.1 Muribaculaceae bacterium | reverse complement strand
GGTCTCATTTTCTGCAAGTTATTGTGGAACGTGCAAAAATGCGCATTGCTCAGTCAAAGATGGAGAATGGTATGCCCATGTATAATGACAATACAAATGTAGAACCGGATAATGCAGACAACTGACGCAGCAAAAGATAGTTATAAGGACAGCGGCGTAAAATGGCTCGGCAAAGTTCCAAAGCCATTGTGAAGTAACCAAATGGCTGAGCGGAGAGCATAATATCACTAAATCAGCCCCATTTAACTTTAAATAATTTCCCTGTGCCCGAATCCGGCACACTATTTGCACTATCTTTACAGCCAAATAGCAAATCTACGAAATATACCCTTAGCATATAGAAATAGTGCACAACCATTAAAATGTTTTGTATATTTGCAGTAATGTTAAATTTAAAATCTATCAAAGAATGGCTTACGTAATTGACGAAAATTGTGTAGCATGTGGCACCTGCGCCGCAGTTTGCCCCGAAGATGCTATCTACGAAGGTGATATCTTCGAAATCGACCCCGAAGTGTGCATTGGTTGCGGTACTTGCGCAGAAAGCTGCCCCAATGATGCTATTTTCGAGTATTAATCAACTATCCCGCAACAAAATAAGGCTGATTCTGCGTCAGCCTTATTTTGTGTTTGTATGTGGCGTGGTTATTTGATTCTGACGGTTTTGCAATCCACTTTGTCGCCTACATAGCAGCGGACGAGCTCGCCATATTCGGGATTGTTGTCGGCGCTCATGGCATCGAGGGTGATGTAGCGCACTCCGGCATATTCGCGGTCGTCCCATGCGTGAATGTGTCCGCAGAACACGATATCTACATGCCAATCGTGGAAGAGACGGAACATGTGATAGAGTTCCTCACGCGGCAAGGTGGATGAGAATGCGTTTTTGCGCGGACGGAAGAAGTTGGTGTGAGTGAACACAAACTTGTGGCGATATGTGTCTTGCTTCGAAATCACATCCATAGTTTCTTCATCGATGTCCCAGAAGAGCGAGAGGTCGATAACATCAAGTTGATAGTCGCCAAATGTGCCGTTGGCAGAATCGAGGAAGATGAGAGCATCGCGTGCTATCTCTTTCCCGTTGTCATCCACGACAATCACCTCGACCACATAGGTTGACATTGAGAAAATCTTGGTGTACATTGCCCAGCCGTTGCGGGTGATATCGTGGTTGCCCACAACAGGGTAGAAATAGAATTTGCCGGGATAATTGTTATAATACTCCTCAACAAGGTCTTCCACCATGGCGTAATACTCGGGCTGTGTCTCAGCGAGGTCGCCGCAGTGGGCGCTGAGAATATCATTGTTTGCCATTTGGTCGTCAAACATCTCGCTGAGTCGGGTGAGGTCGTCGCGCAGGTGGCTGTCGGCACCAACGAGGAATGTGTAGTCCCCTTTCACTTCATGCTCGCCTGCCATCTTGTCCCAGTCTCGGTAATATACAATCGATTGCTTCACGCGGTCGTTAACACTGGTGTGCCCGATGAGCACGCCTGTTGGCTCAACTTTGTCGCAAGCGATTGCGATTACTATCACAACGAGTAGAGCCAGAATGTATTTGATATTGGATATCTTTTTCATAATTCGCCGTTTTTACCATTTATAATTCACACCAATCTTTATAGAGGTGTCGTATTTCATTGCAAGTTGGTTCATACTACCTGCGGGACGAGTCATAAACTCGCCGGTGAGACGCAATTGGTCGGATATATCATACCAGCCGCGGAAACCGAAGTTAATGTTCCAGTTCTCATAGATAAAGTAGTCGTAGTTGCGGATAAACGCACCAAAATTCCACTTGCTTGAGCGCTTCTTGACATTTGCGGCAAATCCCACACTCCATGTGATAGGCTCGAAAACGCTGCTCCCAAACGAGGAATAACCGAGGAAACTGTTACCAAACACCACATCGAAATATTGCGACTGGGCATGGAGCGCAATGCGGAACAAATATTCGTTCATGCGCGAGTGTCCGTAATAGTTATAAACGCCTCGACCTGAAACGAATACGTTAATACCTTTTACAGGTATTCGATATCGCACCTCGGCAAGCACACCGCCGAATCCGCCTTTTTTCGACATCAAATCGAGACCTCCCGTTACATCGACATTGCTGTTGAGTGCACGGGTGTAGAACACATCGACACCGCCATAGGTGTTATAAACCGTATTTGTGCCATATTGTCCATAGCCCCACACCATATTTTTTTGAGCTGAAGCCATAAAAGGTAATAAAAGCACCACAATCAGTGAAAGTAATAATGCTCTCGTTAGTTTTTCCATAATAAACAAATTTTACCGCAAAAATAGTCAAAATGATTCAATAATCACATATTTTAAGAAAAAACTTAAAAATTTTCTCTCAAAATGCGAAAAATCATCATCACACACCTTGTGGCGGCGGTTAAATGGCGCCGCGCAATTGCTCGAGGGCTTGCATGATGCGGGCACGGTTGGTGCCCACATTGAGGCGCATACAATGCGCGCCTTCCGCCCCAAACATCTCGCCATCGTTGAGCGCAAGACCGGCACGGTTCACAAAGAGGTCGATGAGCTGCTCATGGTTGAGATTGAGACCGGAACAATCGAGCCACACAAGGAACGATGCCTGCGGGCGAATCGGGTGGATGCCCGGGAGATTGTCGGCGCAGTAGCGCTCCACAGCGAGGATATTCTCCTCTATATATGTCTTGGCGGCAACGAGCCATCCTTCGGCACGGGTGTATGCCGCTTCGGTGGCGATTGTCGCTACAAATGTGGGTTCATCAAACTCGTTGGCGGCGAGCCAGCCGAAAAATCCGCGGCGCATCTCGGGATTCTTCACCACGGTCCACGAACTCACAAGTCCGGGGATATTGAATGTCTTCGACGGCGCGCCAAATGTAACGCTAATCGCCGCGGCATCCTCGCTCACTGTGGCAAACGGCACGTGTTGGTTGCCAAACAAGCCCAAATCGCCATGAATCTCGTCGCTCACCACAATCACGCCATAGCGGCGACAAAGCGAAGCAAGCTGTGCGAGCACCTCCTTGCCCCAGATGATTCCTATAGGGTTGTGGGGGTTGCAAAGGATGAGCATCTTCGGGCGATGCGCGATGAAAATCTGCTCAAGTTCCTCAAGGTCCATAGAATATGTGTCGCCCGAACGCTTCAGTGGGTTGTTTATCACCTGCCTGCCGTTACCCTCGATTACCATCTTAAACGGATGATACACAGGCGGCTGGATTACCACCTTGTCGCCTCGCTCGGTGAAATAGTTTACGGCAAAACCGATCCCTTTCACCACTCCGGGAACATAATCCACCTCATCGCGAGTGAAATGGAAGTCGTTGCGGCGCGCCTGCCAGTCGATAATCGATTGCCAATAAGCCTCATCGGGGCATGAATAGCCATAGATGTGGTGAGCCATGCGCGATTCGAGTGCCTCGACAATGTGTGGGCACACTTCAAAATCCATATCGGCTACCCACAAAGGTATGAGCGATTGCGAGCCGAACATTGATTGCAAGGCATCGACTTTTGTTGCGCGCGTATTGCAGCGATTCACGATTTTGTCAAAATCATATTGTTCCATTTCTTATCTGTTTTATGACGAGAATACCTGATTAGTTTTGATTATGCAAAGTTACACCAAAACGAGGGCAATGTCAAGAGTCCGGACACGAAATTTTGACATTTTGTCAAAGAATACTCAAAAAAACTTTGTTCATTATAGTATTTTATCCCGAAAAAGTGTGTAATTTTGCATTACTCAAAACAAATCGCCATTTGGAGAAATGTGAATATGCCATAATAACCAAACCAAAAGATGAAAAAAGAAGCGTTTGAAGCCTATATTAAGGCACAATATGAGACAATTGACTCTATCCGTCAAGCCGCCTGGGAACTCCATGCCGGCGTCAACCAGACTTATGACAAAAGCCGACCCTACAGCTATCACCTGTCGATGGTAGCCGACCTTGCCATAAAATACGGCTACGAGGTGGTGGATGATGAAAAGGAGATTATCCCATTGGTGTTTGGGGCATATTTTCACGACAGCATCGAAGATGCACGGCTCACATATAACAATGTAACCGCCATCGCCAACGAATACATGAGCCCTTCGCAAGCATATATCGCCGCCGAAATCGTTTATGCGCTCACCAACGAGAAAGGACGCACCCGAGCCGAACGCGCCAACGAGCGATACTACGAGGGGATTCGCACCACCCCCTACGCTCCTTTTGTAAAGATGTGCGACCGGGTGGCAAACATGACCTACAGCGCTCGCAAGGAGAACAGCGCAAACACCCACATGAACGATGTGTATCGCAGCGAATGGAAGCACTTTGTCGATTCCATCAGATGCGACAGCAACGACATCCGCCTCTCGATTCCGGCTGCGCTCACGGCTCTTGTCGAGTGATTAAGAATCGGGCTTGCAATCAATTTTCGGCAGATTTATGCAAATAATACAAGATTTTATGTAACTTTGCTCCGGTTTTAACCTTAATAGACTCGACTTGCAATGATTAGATTCAACAGCGACTACATGGAGGGATGCCATCCGCTCATTCTCAAGCGATTAGCCGAAACCAACTTTGAGAAACGAGTGGGATATGGCTACGATGACATTTGCCAGTCGGCACGCGAGAAAATTTGCGCAGCCTGCGACGCTCCCGATGCAAAAGTGTTTTTCCTCGTTGGCGGCACTCAAACCAATGCGTTTGTAATCGACGCGCTGCTCGACGCTTGCGATGGTGTGCTTTGCGTTGATTCCGGGCACATCTCCGGTCCCGAGGCGGGTGCTGTTGAATGTTGGGGACACAAAGTGCTCACTATTCCCGCCCAAGACGGAAAAATCACCGCCCAAGGCATCAAGAAATACTGCAACGACTTTTATGCCGACCGCTACCACTATTCCCACTGCCACATGGTGGCTCCCGGGATGGTGTACATCTCCCACCCCACCGAAATCGGCACTATCTACACCAAAAGCGAGCTTTCCGCCATCAAGAGGGTGTGTGAGGAGTTCAACCTCGCCCTGTTTATCGACGGCGCGCGCCTCGGCTACGGCATCGTGGCTGAAGGGAGCGACCTCACCCTCCCCGACATCGCCCGGTTGTGCGATGTTTTCTACATCGGAGGCACAAAAGTGGGTGCTATGTTTGGCGAGGCGGTTGTTGTTACCAACCACAACCTCATAAAGAAGCCCATTCCGCTCATCAAGCGCCACGGAGCGCTGCTCGCCAAGGGGTGGCTCCTCGGAATGCAATTCGACACTCTTTTCACCGACAATCTCTATCTCAACATATCAAAGAACGCAGTGGATTGCGCAATGCGCATGCGCCGCGAATTCAACAATCGCGGCTATCGTTGCTATGTCGATTCGCCTACCAACCAGCAATTTGTAATCCTCCCCAACGATGTCCTCAACTACATTAAACCGAATGTAGATTACACATTCTGGGAGCATTATGACGAGTGCAACACCGTGGTGCGCCTCGTTACAAGTTGGGCTACAACTCAAGAGCAAATCGACGAGTTAATCAGCTACCTGCCACGATGACCTCACGACGACATCTACTCTCATTCCTGCTTGCGATAATCGCCACGATGGTCGCTCATGCCGACATCCTCATCGGGCGCATAATCGATTCCGAAACAAAAGAGCCGATAGAGGGTGCCAATGTGGCTATTCTGGGCCGCTCGGAAAACAGGATGGTGGGGAACAGCACCCTTACCGACTCCCTCGGGCAATTCACCGCTCATGCCCAAATGCTCAAAACCACCGTAACGATTTCAGCCATCGCATATTACGACAAAGTGTTGCGAATAGCCTGCTTTGAGAGCAACGACACTACAAATCTGGGCGACATCCTCCTCTCACCCAACCAAATCCTCCTCAAAGAGCTTGAAGTGAAGGCGCAAGTGAAGCGATTCACTCTGCGCGGCGACACTATCGTTTTCAACCCCGAGGCTTTCAAAATCGAAGACAACGAGAAACTTGAGGAACTGCTCAAGCGGCTTCCCGGAGTGAAAGTTACCGACAATGGCTCTCTCGAGTGGAACGGACGCCCTGTGAGGTTGCGCATGAATGGCAACAAAACACTGAGCGATGGAATGATTGGGCAACTACCTGCCGAGGCGGTGAAAGAAATCAAGGGCTACGAGAGAGACTCGGAATACACGATGCGCACTGGCAACGACGACGGCGGCAACGAGCAGGTGCTCGACGTAGTAATCAAGGAGGGGTGGCTCGACAAGTGGTATGGCAAGATTAAAGCCCAGGCCACACTCAACGGATATTACGATGCCGACTTGAATGCCAACCTGCTGAGCGAGGACAATCCGTTTCAGGTGTGGGTTCGAGCCGGAGATTTCAACCGGATGTTCAAGCCTATGGGCATTCAGGGGATGACCTGCTACATGGGGTCGAATTACCGCCAGCAAATGGGCGCATTGCAATATCAGCACCTGTGGGACCCGAAATTCGACGGCTGGACCGACCGAAGCTCCTGGGGCGTAGCGGGGAATTTCAACCACTACGACCGTCGCGACAGAGCCGAGGAGAATAGCGAATACTACATCGAAGGCTCGGAATCGACTTTCTCGACATCCTCCACTTCCCTTTACGAGCACACCATCGAAGCGCCATTGAGTTTCGGGGGCTATTTCAATCTCGGGAAATCCACCACCCTCGACTTGTCGGCTTCGGCAGGCTACACCCGCGAAGAGAAAACCCAAGACACGCAGGGAGAGACTTCGGAAGGAATCACCCCGGTGAACACTCGCGATATTTTCGCCTCATCGCTCAACGAGGGAATGAAAGCCAATCTCGACCTCGATTTCTCCCACTATATCGGCAAAACCGAACTCAACATTACGGCATCTGCCCAATACAGCGACCTCGACACCCGCTCGGCACAAAATTTGCATTACAACTTCACGGCAGAAGGCACCGAACCGCTCGACCAACTGCGCACCGGCTCGGGAATGAAGCGAGACTTGACACTCGGTGCAGGCGCAACGGTCAAAACCGGCTTGTCGAAGGCATTCACCATCGGAGCAGGATATGAATTGTCCTATTCTTCGATGAAAGAAGAGATTGTAGCCACTCTCGACAACACCGCCGATTTCGCCAATTCATTCACATCGCTCCACCACGCTTTCGACAATACCGTGTCGCTATCGGCAACGTGGAAGCCGACATCGGGCTTGTCGGTTCGCCCCAAAGTGGGACTGTCGTTCAAGCACGAGAATATCGACTACAATCGCGGCGCGCTCGATACCATCGCCACCCGAGACTTCTTCACCGCTTCACCGGCGATGGAAGTGCAGTGGAAAATCGCCAAGGCACATCGGCTCGTAGCCAATGTGAATTACACATCTTCGCTTCCCGGCATACTCTCCACTCTCGGCTATCGCGACGACAGCAACCCGCTGAATATCATCGAGGGAAACCCCGACCTTAAACGATTGGGCACACTCAAATCGAGCCTCTCCTATTCGCTTGCCATCCCTCGCAATGAGCAGACGCTCACCACGACGCTGTCGTTCACAAAGGAGTATGACCCGGTGGGGAGCGTGCTCCACTACGACAGCACCACCGGTGGCTACACCACCCACTACGAAAATATGCGCGGCGGCAACTCATGGAGTGCCTCGCTCAACCACTCCATATCGCTGTGCGGGAAAGTGCAGCTCACCAACGACCTGTCGTTCAGCAACAATTCCTCTTATGGAATTCTCACTATCACCGATGCCGCGCAAGAGCGCACGCAGAGCAGCCGCCGAGTTTCGATGGTGAGATACAAACCCGAGGCGATGTGGCAGAACAACAATTGGCGCATCGAAGTGGGCGGAGACCTCACGGTGAGCAACAACAAGTACAACGAGGGGAGCGTCGCCCGATTTGATGTGTACAAATACAAAGTCTATTCCAAGGTTCGCTTCAAAACCGGGATATTTGAGGTGCAAATCAATCCACAGTTGAAGGGGAACAAAGGCTATCACTCCGACAGGCTGAACAGCGACCGCTTCCTGCTCGATGCTTCGGCAAGACTCTTCCTGCTCAAGAAGAAACTCACTTGCACACTCGAAGCCAACGACATTTTCAACCGCGATATCTGGATGACAGGCACCGAGACTGTGAGCGGACGCACCGAGAGTTTCTATTCGTCGGTTCACAACTATCTTTCCCTTGGGATAACCTATAGTTTCGATGCCAAATAACGATTCATTTGAAAGAATTTGGCACAAATCCTTTGATACTCCCCCCATTTAGAGTAACTTTGCAATCTGATTTAATAAACGACAATTTACACATAAATATATGGAAGGAAAGAAAGTAAGAGTGCGCTTTGCACCGTCACCGACAGGTCCGCTCCACATTGGAGGAGTGAGGACTGCACTTTACAACTATCTCTTTGCCCGCCAAAACGGGGGCACTATGATTCTTCGCATCGAAGACACCGACTCCAACCGATTTGTGCCCGGAGCCGAAGACTATATCAACGAGGCTCTTGCATGGCTCGGGATTAAAATCGACGAGGGTGTGCGCGAAGGTGGTGCCTATGGTCCCTACAAGCAATCGGAGCGCCGCGACATCTATCGCAAATACACTTGGCAACTGCTCGATGCCGGGAAAGCATACATCGCTTTCGACACCCCCGAGGAACTTGAGGCTAAGCGCAGCGAGATTGCCAACTTCCAATACGATGCCTCGACACGCGGCTCGATGCGCAACTCCCTCACCCTCTCTGCCGAGGAGGTGAAATCGCTTATCGACGCAGGCGAGAAATATGTGGTGCGCTTCAAGATTGAGCCAAACCGCGACATTGTGGTCAATGACCTTATTCGCGGCGAGGTAAAAATCAATTCTTCGATTCTCGACGACAAGGTTCTCTACAAGAGCGCCGACGATCTCCCGACATATCACCTTGCAAACATTGTCGATGACCACCTCATGGAGGTGTCGCATGTAATCCGCGGTGAGGAATGGCTGCCATCGGCTCCGCTCCACGTGCTTCTCTACGAGGCATTTGGCTGGACCGACACTATGCCGCAATTTGTCCACCTGCCGTTGCTCCTCAAGCCCGACGGCAAAGGAAAATTGAGCAAACGCGACGGCGACCGTCTCGGTTTCCCGGTGTTCCCGCTCGAATGGCACGACCCGAAGAGCGGCGAAATCTCGTCGGGCTACCGCGAGTCGGGCTATCTCCCCGAAGCGGTAATCAATTTCCTTGCATTGCTCGGCTGGAATCCCGGCGACGACCGCGAAATCATGTCGATGGACGAACTCATAGAGGCGTTCTCTTTCGACCATTGCTCGCGCAGCGGTGCCAAATTCGACTTCGAGAAAGGAAAATGGTTCAACCACAAATATCTCCAGGAAATCGACGATGACACACTTGCCGACCTCTTCGCTCCGATACTTGCCGACAAAGGCGTGAGCGGTTTCGACAAGGCTTACATCTCAAAAGCCGTGGGGATGGTGAAGAGCCGTATCTCGTTTGTCAAAGATCTGTGGGAACAAGCAGCTTTCTTCTTTGTGCGCCCCACTTCCTACGCCGAAAAAGACATCAAGAAGCGCTGGAAGGAAGACACTCCGCGCATTATGGGCAAACTCATCGCTTTGCTTGAGAGCATCGAGGATTTCTCATCGAAAAACGCCGAAGATATCGTGCTTTCGTGGATTACAGCACACGAATACCACACCGGAAATGTGATGAACGCTTTCCGCCTCGCTGTGGTGGGCGAATGTAAAGGTCCGCACATGTTTGACATCACCGAACTTATGGGCAAAGAGGAGACAATCGCTCGAATCAAGATAGCAATCGAAAATATTAAGCCGATAAATGCGTAATTTCTCCAAAATATTATTTGTGGCAGTAGTCGCTATCCTTCCGATGGCGATTGCTGCCCAAGATTTTAAATGGAGCGTGGATTTCGGTACAATCTTCGACAACCGCGAGGGGGAAGATAAATACGAACCGACCAAAACCACTTTCCAAACCGTGCTCGCCCCCGAAATCGGCATTGCGCTCGATGGCAAGCATCGGATAATGGGCGGAGCAGTGTGGAAGCAGCCGATAGGGAGCGAATGGGATGGCTACAAGATATCGCCTACCCTTTACTACCGCTACGAGACTCCGGCACTCCGTTTCTCATTTGGTATGTTTCCGCGCACTCAGTTGCTGCGGGAGCAACCGGATGTTTTTTGGAGCGACTCACTGAAATACAATCAGCGCAACATACGCGGCGCGCTGGTGCAATATCTCCACGGCAACGGCTTCTTTGAGGCGTTTATCGACTGGCGCAGTATGCAGAGCGAGAGCCGCCGAGAGGCTTTCAACATCAACGCCTCGGGCGAATGGTCGCCGCGCGGCGGTATCTTCAACGTCGGCGCTCACGCAATGATGAACCACTTTGCCAAGACATCGCATCCGGCGGATGATGAATATATCGTGGATAATATCATTGCCAACCCCTATTTTGGTGTGAATTTGTCGAATCGCACCGCGCTCGACTCCCTCTCGGTGAAAGCTGGAGCCGTTGTAGAACTGCTCAGATACAGATTGTACGGCGGATGGCAGACAAAATGCGGCTTTTGGCTCGATGCGGCTGCCGAATGGCATTGGCTCGGGGTGAAAAACACCCTCTATGTCGGCAAGGAGTTGTTTACGCTCTATCCCACCTTCGGGGCACGTCTCGACATGGGTCAGCCGGTCTATCAGGCATCTTTTGTCAACCGAACGAAGGTGTATGCCTACATTATGCGCAACCACTTCATGAAT
>JBJEKB010000209.1:0-10840 GCA_051878395.1 Muribaculaceae bacterium | reverse complement strand
ATGAAATCCCCGAATTGTATCGTATGATTACCGAAGATGGTTATGATATGGTGTCGGGATGGAAGCAGAAACGATACGATCCATTGAGCAAAACTATCCCCACAAAACTGTTCAATGCAACTGCACGAGCAGTGAGCGGAATTAAACTTCATGATTTCAATTGCGGACTGAAGGCCTACAAACGGGAAGTTGTGAAGCATATCGAAATCTATGGCGACATGCACCGCTGGATACCGTTCCTCGCCAAGAGTGTAGGATACACCAAGATTGGAGAGAAAGTGGTTCACCACCAAGCCCGAAAATATGGACATACTAAATTCGGACTTGATAGGTTTGTGAATGGATATCTCGACCTGTTCACCCTGTGGTTTATGTCGAAATTTGGCATCAAGCCCATGCACTTTTTCGGTCTTCTCGGCTCCTTGATGTTTGTGATAGGATTCATTTCGGTAGTGATAGTTGGAGCTATGAAACTATATAACATGTATTCCGGGAAGAGTTATATTCTTGTAACCGACTCCCCCTACTTCTATCTATCTCTCACTGCAATGATTATAGGTAGCCAGTTTTTCCTTGCCGGATTCATTGGCGAACTCATAACTCGCAATGCCCCGGGACGCAACCATTACGAAATTAACGAAGAAATATAGCAGATATGAATTACGATGATTTTTTAACATTGGCGTTGCGACGTTACTCCTGTCGCAACTATTCTCCCGAGGCTGTTTCTAAGGAAACGATTGAGCAGATACTCGAAATCGCTCACATCGCGCCATCGGCTTGTAACAAGCAACCATGGAAATTTCTTGTAATTCAATCAGCTGAAGGTTGTCAAACGGTTCAATCCTGCTATTCTCGGGAATGGATAAAAACAGCATCCACATTTATCGTTGCTCTCGGCATTCACGATATGGCATGGCACAGAGCCGAAGATGGCAAAGACCACACCGATGTGGATTTGTCGATAGCAATCGAGCATATTTGCCTTGCTGCCACAAGCCTTGGGCTTGGCACATGCTGGGTGTGCAATTTCGACGTTGAGAAATTGACAAAAGCTCTCGAACTACCCGATGGTATCGAGCCTATCGCTATTATCCCTCTCGGTTATCCCACGACACTCGATGTGCCCTCAAAAGTAAGGAAACCATTCAACGATATCGTCGCATGGGAAAAATTGTAAAAACAATAGCATTTTTACTCTTTTTGAGCACCATGTTCTCTGTGATTGGATGCACCGATGAATGCACCGACAATCAGAGCAGCATCGGTCTTGCAGGATTCTATAACGGGAAAGGAAAAAGCATTGTAATCGACAGTATTTCGGTGTGGGGCGCAGGGGTGCCAAACGATTCAATGATTCTACGCAACCAATTGAATGTCTCTCAAGTGTATCTCCCAATGCCTCTCAATTCGTCGGAATGTCGATTTGTCTTTCATTACGACCAGAAAGCAATATCGGATTCGCGATATAACGACACTATAACACTGAATTACGAAGCAATCCCATATTTTGCGTCAATCCAATGCGGAGCAATGTATCGGTTTGAAATTGAATCGTTTAACTACACCACTCATTTGATAGATTCGGTAGCAATACCCACTATGAAAATTGACAACGTGGATGAGGAAACCATTAAAATTTATATGCGCACATCGGAATGAAACAAGTATTTACAATATTATTCATTGCGATGGCATTGATTGCATCGGGACAACGGAAAGTAACTCCCGTTGAAGACAAGCCGGCGGCAATTTCGACCCTTGAGGGAAAAGCGGAAGCAAAGAAACTGCTTGATAAAAAAGTGAGGGCATCAATGCTCTTCAGCGACACCATTATCACCGATTCTATCATCAATCCGGTAGATACAACCAAACGTAAAGAGAAGATGAAGTTTCCATTGCTCAATGGCGTTACAATTGGTGCAAACATCTGGGACCCGCTTATGCGCATCTTCGGGCAGAAATATGGACTTATCGACTTTTCGGCGGAATTGAATATGTACAACAGATTCATTCCTGCAGTGGAAATTGGTCTTGGTGTTGCCGACAATAAGCCGGAGGATATGAATTTCCGATACAAAACCCCATTATCGATTTTCGGGAAGATTGGAGCCAACTACAATTTCCTTTACAACAAAGACCCGGATTATCAATTCCATGCCGGATTCAGAATCGGATACACCACTTTCAAATATAGCATCACCGAAATCAACCTAAATTCCGATTATTGGGGCACAAGTGAGAGAGTGGAAATTAACGACCAAAGCAGCAATGCCACATGGATTGAGATTCTGCTTGGATTGAGAGTGAAAATATACAGGAATTTGAGCATGGGATGGTATTTTCGATACCACCACCTGTTTAATGTGAAGGAAAATAAGAATTCTTCGCCATGGTATATCCCGGGCTATGGTCATCGCAACCGTGGCATTACCGGCAGTTTCTCGGTGTATTACACAATCCCACTCCATCGAAATTCCAAGAAGGAAAAAATGGTTGAGAATATCGAGCAACTCAACGAAATGCCCAACCCATCACAACCCGCTACAAACCCAAATCCTCCTGCACAATGAAATCGATAGTCATAATTGGAGCATCATCGGGAATCGGCTACGAATGTGCCAAGATTTTCATCGGCAAAGGATGGAAAGTGGTAGTTGCGGCACGACGTGAGGAACTGCTCAAACCTCTAAAATCGCTCTCCCCTGCCACTGTAACAACATTTTCAATCGATGTAACTCGCGAAGATGCCTCAGACACGCTTCGCGAGATTATCAAGGCTCAAGGAGATGTTGATGTCATTTTCAATGTTGCAGGTATCGGGAAGCAGAACGCATCGCTCGATTATCAAATCGAAAATGCCACTATTCAAACCAATGTGGTGGGATTCACTCGAATAATCGACACATCATTCAACTATTTCAAGCAACGCAAAAACGGAGGGCACATCGCCGTAATTTCATCTATCGCTGGCACTAAAGGGCTTGGTGTCGCGCCATCCTACAGCGCCACAAAGCGTTTTCAGAACACTTACATCGATGCTCTCGACCAACTTGCACATATAAAAGGCTACAACATTCGTTTCACCGACATCCGCCCGGGGTTTGTTGCAACATCGTTTCTCGACAATGAACACAAATACCCGATGCTGTTATCTCCCGAAAAGGTAGCAGCCAAGATTGTTGATGCAATTGAATCGGGAAAGAGGGTTAAAGTGATTGACCTGCGGTATTCAATACTCACTTTCTTCTGGTCGCTCATTCCAAGATGGATTTGGGTGAGACTGCCAATTAAAAACTAAGTTAAAGATTATGAGAAAAATTACCCTTCTATTACTCGCGCTTATTCCTATGTTTTTAAGTGCACAGGATGTTTACAAGAGAGGTTTCTCCTGGGGTATCGACATAGGTAGTTCCATCGATATGACCGGAAACAACATCTCAACAATCGATGCCGAAGCCTACTTCGGAATGAGAAGCGGGACAATCCGCAACCTATGTGTAGGTGGCGGCATCCACACATCGCTGGGCAATAGCAATACCCTCATGCCGGTTTTTTTGATGTTCCGCACCTCATTCACATCCCGCCCATCGCTATGTTTCCTGGAATTGAAAGGGGGATATTCCTTTAATACACTTGTAGGTGAGGAATCGCAACAAGGACCTTTCGGCTCTGCCGGTTTGGGATTCAATCTATACACCGGAAATAAGTTCAGGAGTCATCTCATTCTATCCTATCACTATTTTAAGATGGAATCTTACGAAACCGGCGAAGAATTTATTCCGCTCAAAGACCTTCACAGCGCTTCAATAAAGATTGGAATCAGTTTTTAAAATTACGAATAGATACCATTTATATTGAAATATAGAAAATTTATCGCTTTTGTGATATTTTTCCTTACAATTCTTTGCTAATTCACAAATAATTCTTACTTTTGCAGCGCAAAAACAAACGATATTATGAATCTATTGTCTATCATTTCCATTCTATTGTCTCTATCGACAATCATTATTATTCGTCCTTAATAGTGAAAGGCTGGATTGACACTGCGTATTATCGTTTTTACAAATTAGTAATATAGATTTCCACCTTTCTTCTTGTGAGAAAGGTTTTTTAATATATAAGATTATGAGCGACAGACTTTTCATCTTCGACACAACACTTCGCGATGGCGAACAGGTGCCGGGATGCCAATTAAACACAGTAGAAAAAATAGAAGTTGCCAAGCAACTCGAACTACTTGGAGTTGATGTTATTGAGGCAGGATTTCCCGTATCAAGCCCCGGCGATTTCAAATCGGTAGTTGAAATATCAAAAGCGGTTACATGGCCAACTATTTGCGCATTGACAAGAGCGGTCGAGAATGACATTAAAGTGGCAGCAGAAGCGCTCCAATATGCAAAACACAAAAGAATTCACACCGGTATCGGCACATCGGATTATCATATCAAATACAAATTCAATTCCAACCGCGACGAAATACTCGAACGAGCAGTTGCTTGCGTTTCATTCGCCAAGAAATTTGTTGAAGATGTGCAGTTCTATGCCGAAGACGCAGGACGCACAGACAATGAATACTTAGCAAGAGTGATTGAGGCGGTAATCAAGGCAGGAGCGACAGTTGTAAACATTCCCGACACAACAGGTTATTGCTTGCCTCAAGAATTTGGCGCAAAAATCAAATATTTGGTCGATAATGTCAAAGGCATTGAGAATGTGACGATTGCAACCCACTGCCACAACGACCTGGGTATGGCTACAGCAAATACAATAGCCGGCGTGATAAACGGCGCTCGACAAGCCGAGGTTACAATCAACGGCATCGGAGAACGTGCCGGCAACACCTCGCTCGAAGAGGTGGCAATGATTCTTCGCAGCCATAAAGAAATTAATATCGACACAAATATCAATTCAACACGAATATATAGCATAAGCCGAATGGTTTCAAGCCTTATGAATATGCCGGTGCAACCCAACAAGGCTATTGTAGGGCGTAATGCATTTGCACACTCATCGGGTATCCACCAAGATGGTGTGTTGAAAAACCGCGAAAGTTATGAAATCATCGACCCGAAAGATGTGGGTATCGACGACACATCGATTGTACTCACAGCGAGAAGCGGACGCGCGGCACTTAAACACCGCCTTCACTTGCTGGGCATAGAATTGGAGAAAGAGGCACTCGACAAAACTTACGAAGAATTCCTCAAACTTGCCGACCGCAAGAAAGACATCAACGATGACGATGTGCTCATGCTCGTGGGCAAAGACAGAGTGAAAGATGCTCGCATAAAACTCGATTTCCTCCAGGTTACGAGTGGTGTTGGTATTCACTCGGTTGCAAGTGTTGGACTGATTATTGCAGGTGAACACTTCGAGGCATGTGCTTCGGGAAATGGGCCTGTCGATGCCGCTATCAATGCCATCAAGCAGATTATTCATCGCACCATGGTAATTAAAGAGTTCCTCATTCAGGCAATCAACAAAGGAAGCAACGACATTGGCAAGGTGCACATGACTGTAGAGTATGACAACGAATCCTACTACGGTTTCTCGGCAAACACCGATATTGTGGCAGCTTCTGCCGAGGCATTTATCGACGCTATAAACAAGTTTGTACATTAAAAACTATCATATATGAATACATTATTTGACAAAATATGGGACGCCCACGTTGTAAACAAGATAGAAGGTGGACCCACACAACTTTACATCGACAGGCATTATTGCCATGAGGTTACATCACCACAGGCTTTTGCTGGATTGCGAGAGCGCGGACTCAAGGTGTTCCGTCCAGAGAAAACAACATGTTCTCCCGACCATAATATCCCCACCCTTAATCAGGACAAGCCTATAGCCGACCCGGTTTCAAGGAACCAGGTGGAGACTTTAACAAAGAATGCCACCGAATTTGGTGTAACATTGTATGGTCTGGGACATCCAAAGAATGGTATTATCCATGTGATTGGTCCCGAAAACGGACTCACACTCCCGGGATACACAATCGTGTGTGGAGATAGCCACACATCCACCCATGGAGCATTCGGAGCTGTCGCTTTCGGCATCGGCACATCGGAAGTGGAGATGGTTCTCGCAAGCCAGTGCATCCTTCAGCCCAAACCCAAGACAATGCGCATCACAATCAATGGAAAGTTGTCGGCAGGAGTAACAGCAAAAGACATTGCACTGTATATCATCGCCAAGATGACAACCGGTGGCGCAACAGGCTATTTTGTTGAATATGCCGGTGAAGCAATCCGCAATCTTTCGATGGAGGAAAGGATGACAGTGTGCAACCTTAGTATCGAAATGGGAGCACGCGGAGGCATGATTGCACCCGACGAAACGACATTTGAATATGTAAAGGGACGCGAATTTGCGCCCAAAGGTGCCGAGTGGGACAAGGCTCTCGCCTATTGGAAAACATTGAAGAGCGATGACGACGCAGTATTTGACAAGGAAATTGAATTTGACGCTGCCGACATCACACCCCGCATCACTTATGGCACTAACCCCGGAATGGGTATCGGCATAGAAGAATCGATACCTACTCTTGACCAAATTGATGAGGCAGGTAAAATCTCGTTTAAGAAATCTCTTGAATACATGGGTTTTGCGCCGGGTGAGAAACTAATCGGCAAAGAGATCGATTATGTGTTCTTGGGAAGTTGCACCAATGGCAGAATCGAAGATTTCCGCGCATTTGCTCAATTTGTAAAGGGAAAGAAGAAATCATCGCGTGTAACAGCATGGCTTGTCCCGGGTTCCTGGAACGTGATGAAACAAATTAAAGAAGAAGGTATCGACAAGATATTAAATGAAGCAGGATTTGAGATAAGGCAACCGGGATGCTCGGCATGTCTTGCGATGAATGAGGACAAAATACCTGCCGGCAAATATTCGGTATCTACATCCAACCGTAATTTTGAAGGACGTCAAGGTCCCGGCTCAAGGACAATTCTCGCCGGTCCGCTTGTAGCGGCAGCTGCGGCATTGACAGGAAAAATTACAAATCCCATCACATTTAAAGATTAATCACAATGAAAGAAAAATTTCAAACAATAGTATCCACCGGTATTCCCCTTCCAATGGAGAATATCGATACAGACCAAATTATCCCGGCAAGATTTCTAAAAGCAACATCGAGAAAAGGATTTGGAGACAACCTTTTCCGCGACTGGAGATACGACAAAGATGGCAATCCTATCGAGTCTTTTGTCCTCAATGACCCAACTTACAGCGGATGCGTGCTTGTAGCAGGGAAAAACTTCGGCTCAGGTTCGAGTCGCGAACATGCGGCATGGGCTGTAGCCGGATATGGCTTCAAGGTGGTTGTATCCAGTTTCTTTGCCGACATTTTCAAGAACAACGCACTAAACAACTGCGTACTTCCGGTGGTGGTTTCGCCCGAATTTCTTGCATCGCTGTTCAGCTGTATAAAAGAATCGCCCAAGGCAACAGTAACAGTGAATCTCGAAGAGCAATTCATCAAGAATGATACTACCGGAGAGACAGAGCATTTCGACATTAATCCATATAAGAAAAATTGCCTGCTTAATGGTTTTGACGATATCGATTTCCTTTTGAGCAAAAAAGACGACATCGTTGCATGGGAAGAGAAGAATGAGAAATAATAATCATAAAAAAGTAAAGATTGAGATAATGGACACCACTCTCCGTGATGGTGAACAGACATCGGGTGTCTCGTTCACATCATCGGAGAAGTTGAGTATCACTCAATTACTTCTCAAGGAACTTCTTGTGCCTCGAGTTGAGGTGGCATCGGCACGCGTTTCAGAGGGTGAGCATGAAGCAGTGAAACAAATCTGCGAATGGGCCACAGAAAACGGATATATCGACTGCATAGAGATTCTCGGCTTCATCGACAAGCATAATTCTATCGACTGGATTCATGAAGTGGGTGGCAAGGTGGTGAATCTATTGGCTAAAGGTTCACTGAAACATTGCGTGTCGCAACTTGGGAAGTCTCCCGAGGAGCATTTCTCCGACATAAGGGATGAAGTGCTATATGCCGAGTCGCTTGGAATGAAAGTGAATTTGTATCTCGAAGACTGGTCGAATGGTATTAAGCACAGTCCCGATTATGTTTTCAAACTAATTGACACATTAAAAGATTTGCCGATTCTCCGATTTATGCTCCCCGACACACTTGGAGTTTTCAACCCCAATCAAGTCTATGGCTATGGCAAAAGGATGGTAGAACGCTATCCCGACCTGAAATTTGATTTCCACGCTCATAACGATTATGACTTTGCCACTGCCAATTCGTTTGCAGCGGGGCTCATCGGATTCCAAGGAATCCATTGCACCATAAACGGACTTGGAGAGCGCGCCGGTAATGCGCCTCTATCAAGTGTTGTGGCTATGATTCACGATATGCTCCACCAGGAGACAGGCATCGATGAGAAGAAAATCAATAAGGTGAGCCACATTGTTGAATCATTCTCAGGGGTCATGGTCCCCGGGAATAAACCGATTATCGGAGAGAATGTGTTTACACAATGTGCCGGTGTTCATGCCGATGGCGACAACAAAAACAACCTCTACTACAACGACTTGCTACCGGAGCGATTCGGGCGTGAACGTGAATACGCATTGGGTAAGACTTCCGGCAAGGCCAACATCAAAAAGAACCTCGAGAGCCTCGGAATCAGGCTCACCGAGGATGAGATAAAGAAAGTGACACAACGAATCATCGAACTCGGAGATAAAAAGGAAATTGTAACACCATCCGACCTCCCGTACATCATCTCCGATGTTTTGAAGCACGATTTCACGCATAATAAAGTGAAATTGATTAATTATGCGCTTTCTCTTTCTTATGGTCTCCGACCAACAGCGACTGTCAAGATTGAAATCCACGGAAATGAATATCAAGAGAGTGCTGTGGGCGACGGACAATACGACGCCTTTGTAAAAGCTGTGCGGAAAATCTATAAAGAACGCTTGCAGCACGATTTCCCCACCCTATTGAACTATGCAGTGAATATTCCCCCAGGTGGTAGAACCGACGCACTCGTGCAAACTGCCATTACATGGAATTATCATGAGCAGGAATTCAAGACAAGCGGTCTTGATGCCGACCAAACGGAAGCGGCTATTCAAGCGACAGTGAAAATGCTGAACAAAATAGAAAATCTAAACTAAATCAATAAATATGGACTTTAAAATAGCAGTACTTGCCGGAGATGGAATCGGACCGGAAATTTCCGTGCAGGGAGTAAATGTAATGAAAGCGGTTTGTGCCAAATTTGGACACAAAGTTGAATTTAACTACGCAATTTGCGGAGCAGACGCCATAGATAAAGTGGGAGACCCATTCCCGGAATCGACATATCAAGTGTGTCGCGATGCCGATGCGGTATTGTTTTCGGCAGTCGGCGACCCGAAATTCGATAACAACCCAACAGCCAAAGTGCGTCCCGAACAAGGACTTCTCGCGATGCGCAAAAAACTTGGGTTGTTTGCCAATGTTCGCCCCGTTCAAACATTTAAATGCCTCCTGCACAAGTCGCCGCTTCGTCCCGAACTTGTTGAAGGTGCAGATTTCCTCTGCATCCGCGAACTCACAGGCGGAATGTATTTTGGCGAAAAGTATCAAGATGACGAGAAGGCGTATGACACCAACATGTACACTCGTCCCGAGATTGAACGCATTTTGAAAGTAGGGTTTGAATATGCAATGCGACTCAAGAAACACCTCACAGTGATAGATAAAGCAAATGTCCTCGCTTCGAGCCGCTTGTGGCGCAAAATCGCGCAGGAAATGGAGCCTCTCTATCCCGAGGTTAAGACCGACTATATGTATGTAGATAATGCAGCCATGCGCATGATTCAAGAACCCACGTTCTTTGATGTGATGGTAACCGAAAACACTTTTGGCGACATTCTCACCGACGAAGGTTCTTGCATCAGTGGTTCAATGGGCTTACTTCCATCGGCATCTACCGGCGAAGGAACTCCCGTCTTTGAACCGATACATGGCTCATGGCCGCAGGCAAAAGGTCTGAATATCGCCAACCCACTTGCTCAGATTCTCTCGGTTGCGATGCTTTTCGAGTATTTCGGACTTGCCGAGGAAGGCGCCGTTGTGCGCAAGGCTGTAGATGAGTCGCTGAATGCCAATGTTCGCACTCCCGAAATTCAAGTGGAAGGAGCCGGGAAATATGGCACCAAGGAGGTTGGTGAATGGATTGTCAACTATATCAATAACAACTAATAAAATTTATTAATCTACAATCTGTAATAAAGGGACGAATAGCATTATTCGCCCTTTTTTTGTACCTTTGTAGGCAAACTGTATTTTTGTGAAAAACATGGCATTTAACGACACTAAACAGCATTATGCTTTACTTGATGGATTAAGAGGTGTTGCGGCATTTCTCGTGGTGTGGTATCATATTTTTGAGGGTTACGCATTTGCAAGCGGCTCTATGATTGAAATTGTGAACCATGGATATTTGGCAGTCGATTTCTTCTTCATGCTGTCGGGATTTGTAATCAGTTACGCCTATGATGACAGGTGGAACAAGACCATCGACTATAAAGGATTTTTCAAGCGGCGCCTTATCAGACTGCACCCGATGGTGGTCCTTGGCGCTATAATAGGTGCTATAACATTTGCAATCCAAGGCTTTACACAATGGGACGGCTCTCATGTGGCGATTTCGAGTGTGATGCTAGCGTTGCTATGTGCTATGTTCTTGATTCCGGCTACACCAGGCTCTTGCTATGATGTGAGGGGCAATGGTGAGATGTATTCACTGAATGGACCGAGTTGGTCGCTGTTTTTTGAATATATAGCGAATATCCTGTATGC
>JBJEKB010000208.1:0-2577 GCA_051878395.1 Muribaculaceae bacterium | reverse complement strand
TTTTGTCGGTTCTGTTGAAATATCACCTATGGCTTCTTTTAAAGTTACTTTTTCGGATTCAACAGGGTTCGGGAATAAATAGTATTTGCTATACCGATTTTGGATTCCCATAATAAACACCCTAAATCGGTCTTGTGGTATTTTATAATCGGCACAATTTACAAGAGCATAAGTTACATCATAGTCCGCTTCAGATAGTTTCCCAAGAAACATATTAAAAGCCTCGGAATGTTTGTCTTCTAATATCCCTTTTACATTTTCTATGAGAAAGAATTTCGGCTTTTTGTCGCAAACGATTCTGATATAGTCAAGAAATAGCCGTCCTCGCTCATCATCTATGCCTCGTCCTTTTCCTCCTTCGCTCCAAGATTGGCAAGGTGGACCGCCGATAATTCCGTCGCAGTCGGGTATGTCGGAGTTAAGTAATTCTCTTATATCTCGCGTCTCCAAAACAGTGTTTTTGTGATTTAACTTATATGTGCTCGAGATTGTTTTATCAATTTCATTTGCCCATATAACATCATATCCGGCTTTTTCAAAACCGTAATCCAATCCACCACAGCCGGAGAATAGAGATACAAGTTTCATTAGTTTATTCCTTTCTCATTGAGATATTTTTTTATTTGCATTGCTACATGATAAGCAAGATTCACAGGTACTGCATTCCCAATCATTTTATACCCGTAATTCACATCATCATAGATAAATCTGAAATCATCAGGGAATCCCTGAACTCGTGCAACTTCTCTTACACTCATTCTTCGATATAAATCTTCTTTTCCTTCAACAAACTTTTGAAGGTTTTTCTCGATTTTTATCATTTTGGGTGCTTGTGGATGCAGTTGGCATTGTCGTCCGCTTGCTTGAACGGTAAAACCGGGTTCGTCCCAGCTCCTTACACGATTTCTCGACATGAATATTGGGGAATATGCTCCTATAAAGTATTCATGGTTAGGAATTTTACAAGCTTCGCCATTTGTCTTGTTATGTGCTTTTGCCGGAATTACATTGTCTTTCAAATCCCAAATACACTCTCTTAATGTTGGCTTATGCTCACAAGGTGCCGGGTATTCAAAATGATGAATATTCAAGTCCTTTCTGAATCCTATGTAAAATACACGATCTCTATCCTGTGCTACATCATAGTCGTTTGCATTGAGCAATTTGTACACCACATCATAACCCGCTTCATCAAACTGTCTCAAGAATCCTTTTACTGCTTCGCTATGGCGATTGGCTAACATTCCGGAAACATTCTCAGCTACGAAGAAAAGAGGTTTTTTATCTCTCAAAATTCTTATATACTCAAAGAAAAGTTGTCCTCTCGCATCTTCAATTCCTTTTAACGAACCAGCTTCGCTCCAAGATTGGCAAGGAGGTCCACCTATTATGCCGGTAATATTATCGGGAAATTCCGAACTGCTAATGTCTCGAATATCTCCCTCAATTAACTCAACATCAGGGAAGTTTGCCCTAAATGTTGGGCATATTTTTTTATCATATTCGTTGGCAACTACAGTCTTAAACCCGGCTTTATGAAAGCCGAGGTCTAAACCGCCTGCGCCACTGAAAAGACTGATAATGTCCATTGTGTCTAATGTATTTCTTAAGAGGTTTTCAAGGTTGACCAATCCTTTATCCCACTAATGATTTATTGTTGTATTAATTTGGTCTTGAATGTTTATATAAATGCAAATTTACAAAATATTTTGGAACAAATACTATGAATTTTTAATGTTTCGGACATTATAATAATCTTTTGTAATTTTGCATCTTATTTTTGGGACTTAGGGGATGATGTGGAGGGTGGGTGTTGAGGGGCGGTGTGTTAAATTTGTGTTAAATATTGATTTTTGTTTGGTCGGTTTATGGGGATTGTTGTACTTTTGCAGTGTACAAGCACACTGGTACACTAAAACACTCGGTGCCGCTTGTTGGAATAGCATTTTAATGACAACTTAAATAAACAAAAAATTATGAATGAGACTAAAAATGAGAATTTGATTATGCAAGTGGAGCGAATTGCTTTCAATTATGGATGGAGGCAGCAAAAGTCGGTGTTTTCCGACTTTTCGCTCTCGCTTGAACGTGGAAAAGTGTATGGTCTGCTCGGACTCAATGGTGCCGGTAAGTCCACACTGATTTATCTAATGGCGGGGTTGCTCACCCCAAAGTCGGGGCGCGTAACCATCGACGGATGCAATGTGCGCGACCGTCTCCCTTCAACGCTCGGCAATATGTTTATAGTGCCCGAGGAGTTTGAGTTGCCGCGCATGTCGCTCAAGGAGTATGCCACTCTCAACGGTGCGCTCTATCCGCGCTTCAATTATGAAGACCTGCTTCACAATCTCGAGATTTTCGACATCAATCCCGAAATCAAGAGTCTGTCGTCTCTCTCGATGGGGCAGAAGAAGAAAGTGTTGATGAGTTTTGCCTTTGCCACCCACACCGATTTGATGCTTATGGACGAGCCTACCAATGGTCTCGACATCCCAGGCAAGAGTCAGTTCCGTCGCTTGGTAGCGCGTGAGATGAGCGATGATCGCACCATCGTTATCTCCACCCATCAAGTGCGCG
>JBJEKB010000207.1:0-10927 GCA_051878395.1 Muribaculaceae bacterium | reverse complement strand
AAAACTCCGCAGGCGATGACCGCAGGCGGACATTTCTCCAACCACCTGCCGGGGTGGAAAATGCACGCCTGCGGTCATCATCTTCGCCAGGGCGGAGTGGCAGAGATGACATCCCAAGCCGAGCGCAGCATCCGTCGAAGCGGAGATTACCGCAAAGCGGTTTTCCAGATCTTAGCCCGGCACTTACGCAGTTGTGCCGGGTTTATAAGATATATAAAGAATGCGTGCCAAAGGTACGCTCCGGTAGAATGGTGGATTAGAGCAAGATGTCACAAAGTTACAATCCAATTGCGCCAAGAATCGGCATTTCGTCCCATTCCTCGCTTTTTAACCTCACTTTAACACTTCCCAAAAACCGTTTCTTTTGCCATTTTTGCGTTCTATGATGCCTTTTTCAGTCAAATTTACGGTAATGGTCTTAACTGTTCTCTCGGACTTGCCTATATGCGCAGCGATTTCTTTTTGCGTGGCTTTAGGCTGTTCTCGCAAGAAGTTCAGCACTGCATTTCTTCTAAAGTGCAATTCAAAGTGCAAATTTTGCACTTTGAAGTAGCCTCATTTGATGCACTTGCACTTTGAATATTTTGTGAGGAAGGCTCTTGCACAAGCATTGTCTTTCTTTCTTTCTTTTCTGAGGCTCACCTTATCTGATATATTCTTCAAAATCATTCATCGTCTAATGTTTAGCTGTTTACTTCATCAACTTTAATCTCTCCAGACATTAGCTTCCGGGAGAAAATTGCCAAAGTTAAAAATAAAATATGTTTTTTTTATTTTGATATTCCGCTCGTTTGCACTATCTTTGGATAAGATAGGCTGCACTCGGGAATACAAAATTAAAAACTTACGTTTTTATTTTGATATTCCGCTCGTTTGCACTATCTTTGTAAAATAAAGGCGGAATGGTGCCTTTCGGGGCTGTTCTTGCTTGTTAAGTGCAGATAAACTCATATACTAAAAATTTAATAATCAGTAAAATAATTTTTATGGAAGACGATGCTTTAATGAAGTCGGTTATCGCTAAAGCCAATGTGTGGCTTGGTGATGGCTATGATGATGCAACTAAAGCCGAAGTGGCTAAAATGCTTGAAAACGAAGATAAGACCGATCTTATCGAGTCGTTTTACAAAGACCTTGAATTTGGTACAGGCGGTCTCCGCGGTATCATGGGTGTGGGTAGCAACCGCATGAACAAATACACTGTAGGCGCTGCCACACAAGGTTTCAGCAACTATCTTAAAGAGGCTTTTGCCGACCGCGACGAGATTAGCGTGGTTGTAGGTCATGACGTGCGCAACAACAGCCGTTTCTTTGCCGAAACTGTTGCTGCCGTGTTCTCTGCCAATGGCATTAAGGTGTATCTCTTTGAGGGTTGCCGTCCTACTCCCGAAATGTCGTTTGCTATTCGCGAACTCGGTTGCCAGAGTGGTGTGATTATCACTGCTTCTCACAACCCGAAAGAGTACAATGGCTATAAGGCATACTGGGAAGATGGCGCACAGGTGATTGCCCCCCACGATGTCAACATCATCAAGAATGTAAACGAGATTCAGAGCGTAAAAGATATCAAATTCGAGGCAGACAAGTCGAAAATCGTTATCATCGGTAAGGACATCGACGACAAGTATCTTGCAAAAATCAAGACCCTCTCTCTCAGCCCCGATGCAATCAAGAAATATCACGACTTGAAGATTGTATATACTCCAATCCATGGTACAGGTCGCGATTTGATTCCCGCATCGCTCAAAAACTTTGGTTTCACCAATATTATCCACGTTCCCGAGCAGGATGTTCAAGATGGCAACTTCCCCACAGTGGAATCGCCCAACCCCGAAGTTCCCTCGGCAATGGCAATGGGTATCGCCAAGGCTAAAGAGACAGGCGCCGACATTGTGATGGCTTCCGACCCCGATGCCGACCGTATCGGTGTTGTCCTCAAAGACGACAAGGGAGAATTTGTTCTCATCAACGGCAACCAGATTCAGTTGATTTTCCTCAACTACCTCATGGCTCGCAACAAAGAGCTCGGATTGCTCACCGGCAAGGAATATATCGTTAAGACAATCGTAACAAGCGAATTGATTAAGACTATCGCCGACGCTCAAAACATTAAGATGTACGACTGCTTCACAGGCTTCAAGTGGATTGCCGCAGTGATTCGTGAAAACGAGGGCAAGGCTCGCTACTTGGGTGGTGGTGAGGAAAGTTTCGGCTTCCTTGCCGAAGACTTTGTTCGCGACAAAGACTCAGTATCGGCTATCTCTCTCATGGCTGAAATCGCAGCATGGGCTAAGGATAAAGGCTTGAACATGTATGAGATGCTCAAAGACATCTATGTGAAATATGGCTTCTCAAAAGAACTTGGTATTTCGGTAGTGCGCAAAGGCAAATCGGGTGCCGAGGAGATTGTGGCTATGATGAAGAACTTCCGCGAGAATCCGCCAAAGGATATCGCCGGCGAGAAAGTGGTGCTCATGAAAGACTTCCAGAGTCTCGAGGCAACCGACGACAAGGGGAACAAGACAAAATTGGAAATGCCTGCAACAAGCAACGTGCTCCAATTCTTCTGCGCCGACGGCACAAAGATGTCTATCCGTCCTTCGGGCACAGAGCCTAAGATTAAATTCTATATCGAGGTGAAAGGCAAGATGGCAGACCTCAACGACTACGACCGTGCCAATGCCGACGCCAACAAGCGTGTAGAAGCAATCAAGGCACAATTCGGAATCTAATAATCGATTTCCACACATAACAAAGGCGGGCTGCAAAGTCCGCCTTTAATATTGTTGTCAACGCCGTGATTAGTTGTTGAGATACCAGTTGTAGAGGGCTGCCACGCCGTCGTTGATTTCCATCTTGTGGTGCCAGCCGAGCGAATGGAGTTTCGACACATCGGTGAGCTTGCGGATAGTGCCGTCGGGCTTGGAAGAGTCCCACTCGATGTTGCCATTGTATTGGATGGTCTCCTTGATGAGCGATGCAAGCGCGGCGATTGTGATTTCCTTCCCGCTGCCTATGTTGATGTGGCAGTTGCGCACCTCGGGATTCGTGCCTTTCACATCGTCGAAGTTGATGTTCTCGAGCACATAAACCGAGGCGTCAGCCATATCCTCGCTCCAGAGAAATTCGCGGATTGGCGTTCCCGAGCCCCACAGGAGCAGGCGAGAGGCGTTAATGCCGTAGCGGTCGAGCAGCTCCACGATTGCTTGCTCCGAAGCCGAGCCGTCGATGCCCTCGACAGGGCGGCGGTTGAGGTCGGCGCGAATGGCGTCGAGATTCCCCTCGTTAAGCATCTTGGCGAGATACATCTTGCGAATCATCGCCGGCATCACATGGCTTGTCTCGAGGTTGAAATTGTCGCGCGGACCATAGAGGTTGGTGGGCATAACGGCAATGTAGTTGGTGCCATATTGCAGGTTGAAACTTTCGCACATCTTGAGCCCCGCAATTTTGGCGATAGCGTATGGCTCGTTGGTGTATTCGAGAGGCGATGTGAGCAGATACTCCTCCTTGATGGGCTGTGGAGCCTCGCGGGGGTAGATGCAAGTGCTGCCGAGGAACAGAAGTTTCTTCACGCCATGGCGATAGCTTTCGCCAATCACGTTTTGCTGAATCTGGAGGTTTTGATAGATGAAATCGGCGCGATATTTGAGGTTTGCCATGATTCCACCCACGTGTGCCGCTGCAAGAATCACATATTCGGGCTTCTCATTGTCGAAAAACTCGCGCACAGCCACACCGTCGAGCAGGTCGAGTTCGCTGTGTGTGCGTCCCACAAGGTTGGTGTAGCCCTTGGAGATGAGATTGTTCCAAATCGCCGAGCCTACAAGCCCGCGGTGTCCGGCGACATATATTTTTGAGTCTTTTTCCATGATTATGCTTTGAGCTGCTTCTTGATGAGTTCTATGTCGTTGTCAACCATGATGTTGACAAGTTCTTGGAATGAGGTTTTGCGCGGATTCCAGCCGAGTTTCTCTTTAGCCTTGGCGGGATTGCCGAGGAGTTGTTCCACCTCGGCGGGACGGAAGTATTTTTTATCCACTTCCACGAGGATGCGACCTGTGGCGATGTCGATACCCTTCTCGTCGATGCCTTCCCCCTCCCAGCGGAGGTTGATTCCGGCACGGGCAAAGGCGAGCGTGGTGAATTCTCTCACGGTGTGGTATTCGCCGGTGGCAATCACGAAATCGTCGGGCTGCTCCTGCTGCATGATAAGCCACATGCACTCAACATAGTCCTTGGCGTAGCCCCAGTCGCGATAGGCGTTGAGGTTGCCGAGATATAGCTTGTCTTGCAGACCGTTGACAATTCGGGCGGCTGCAAGAGTGATTTTGCGAGTAACGAAGGTTTCGCCTCGGCGCTCGCTCTCGTGGTTGAAGAGGATGCCGTTCACGGCATACATCCCGTAGCTCTCGCGGTAGTTTTTGGTAATCCAGAAGCCGTAGAGTTTTGCCACGGCGTAAGGGCTGCGGGGATAGAACGGAGTGGTTTCGCTTTGCGGAACCTCCTGCACGAGTCCGTAGAGCTCGCTTGTGCTTGCCTGATAGATGCGAGTCTCTTTCTCGCGATGCAAAATTCTCACAGCCTCGAGGAGACGGAGAGTGCCCACGGCGTCGGTCTCGGCGGTGTATTCCGGCACGTCAAACGACACCTTCACATGGCTTTGCGCCGCGAGGTTGTATATCTCGGTGGGTTGCACCTCCTCGATAATGCGAATGAGCGAACTCGAGTCGGTCATGTCGCCGTAATGGAGCTCGATGAGGCGTTTGCGGTTCATGTCGCGCACCCACTCGTCGAAATAGAGGTGCTCGATGCGTCCGGTGTTGAACGAACTGCTTCGGCGCATAATGCCGTGGACCTCATACCCCTTTTCGAGTAGAAATTCAGCCAAAAATGAGCCGTCTTGACCGGTGATTCCCGAGATGAGTGCTACTTTTCTTTTATTCTCCATATATATTTCAGTGTTATGTTTATAATCAAATTTCAGTTTCATCGACAATCGCGATTGCGTCGCAGAGCGATTCGATGGCATATTGTGCAATATGGTCGATGCTTGGTGCGTTGTCCTGCCTGTGGATGTTCACATGATTTACATCCTCGAGCATGATTGTGTGCCAGCCGAGCAGATTGGGTTGGAAGAAATCCTTCTCGGGATTGTCTCCGATGTAGAAATAGGATTCGGCGCCGGGGTGGTTCTTTTCAATCGCTTTGAAATTGGCTGCAGAGTGCTTGTCGCTGCCAAATTCCTCTGAAATGATGATGTCTTCGGGGGCGAAATAGCGCTCGAGGGCGAGAGCCTCGATTTTGTTGCGCTGTCCCACCGAGCGACCGTCGGTAACGAGCGCGAGGGTGTATTTCGAGTGAAGATAATCGAGCGTGAGCGTGGTGTCGCGCGGAAGCGTGATTTGGGGTTTGTGATTGCGGTAGATTTCTATCATTTTCTCGATTTCGGCATCGGGGCGTTGCTCTTTCACCGCCTCAAAAGCGTTGATTCCCTTGCTTCGCGCCTTGAGCATCACATCGAGGAGCGAGTCGTCGCCGAGGTGCTGCGCTACAGCCATAAATCCCGAGCGGACGTAATCCACCTCCTTGTAGAGGGTGTCATCGAGGTCGAAAACTACAACTTTGTTCATTTCAATACCGATTTTAGTGTTGTAACAACTCGTTCTATATCGCTGTCGGTGAGGTTGGAGCCGCTTGGCAGGCACAATCCGCGCGCGAATAAACTTTCTGCGGTGTTGCCGCCATAGTATGGCGCGTCGGCATAGACCGGCTGCATGTGCATGGGGCGCCAGAGCCATCGAGTCTCGATATTGTGGCTATTCATCGCCTGGCGCAGTTGTTCGGGGTCGGCATCATCGATTAGCACTGTCGTGAGCCAGAAATTGCTGTTGAAATCCTCGCTCGGGTTTTCGTGCACGGTGATGCGGTCGCTCCCCTTGAACGCCTCGCTGTAGAGCCGGTGGATAGCGCGACGGCGCTCGACATGCTCGGTGAGCACATCCATCTGTCCGCAGCCTATACCGGCCGAGATGTTGCTCATGCGATAGTTGAAGCCGATATGCTCGTGATAATAATAGGGGCGGTTCTCGCGTGCCTGGGTAACGTAGAAAAGTACCCGTTTTGCCGCTTCGCTGTCGGGGCAGATTACCGCGCCGCCACCCGAAGTGGTGATTATTTTGTTGCCGTTGAAACTCAGTGCGCCATATTTTCCTAATGTGCCGCATTTTTTCCCTTTATACTCCGAACCGAGGGCTTCGGCGGCGTCCTCGATTACCGGGATGCCATAGCGGGATGCTATTTCGAGGATTTCGTCCATTCGGGCGGGCATTCCGTAGAGGTGGACCGGCACTATCGCTTTGGGATAGCGTCCTGTGGCACGATGTCGCTCGATGATTGCTTCCTCGAGAGCCGCGGGGTCCATGTTCCAGGTGCTCGGCTCGCTATCGACAAACACCGGTTTCGCTCCCTGGTAGGTAACAGGGTTGGCGCTTGCTGCGAAAGTGAACGATTGGCATATCACTTCATCGCCGGGACCCACGCCAAGCATCACCATAGCAATATGTATAGCCGCTGTGCCGGCGCTCACAGCCACCACATCGGGGGCTTCGAGATAGCGCGACAGTCGTTTCTCAAATTCATCTACATTGGGACCGAGTGGCACCACCCAACTCCCCTTGAATGCTTCTTCAATCCAACTCATTTCCGTTCCTCCAAGGTGGGGAAATGAAAGAAAAATGCGAGATTCCATATCCTTTCTCTTTTAACCTCCAAAATTACAACAATTCTATGAACCGACAAAATTCGAGTTCAATAATATGCAAAACAGGGAGAGCGCAAGCCCTCCCTGTGGTTTCTTGTTGTGGTTAATTGTCAGATTGGAATCACCAATAGCGGGGTGTCGGAGAGGAAAAGCATTTTGTGCGCGAGGCTTGGATTGAAAAGCCTTGCAAAGATGTTGCGCTTGCGGTTGGGGATTATAATCAGGTCGATGTCGTTATCGGCGACATAAGTCGAGAAGTCATTGACAAAATTACTCTCCTTGAACGACACAATGCTGAATTGCGAACCCGGATATTGCTTGTTGCAATATTCGAGAATTGCATTGTTGCGCTCCTCGATTTTGCTTTCACGCTTTTCGGTAACCGGAACGAGCGACACTTTCAACTCGTTTTGATTAAACAGTCTTGTGAATGCGTCAAACGAGATGAGGTCTTGCTGGCACATGCTGTTGAGGAAGACCACCCGCTTGATGTCGCCAATGTGTCGCAACGCGATGTTTTCGGGGACTGAGAATACCGGGAATTTGCCGGCATCGAGCACTTCGGCGGTAACACTGCCCACCATATCGGTTTGCTTTTTGTGCTTGCCGCGAGTGCCCATCACCACCATCACAGCGTCGGATTTTTTGGCGAAATCGATAATGCAGTCTTCGGGAACTCCCTCCTTAATCACGGTTTCAAAGGGCACTTTGCGCATCTCGCCTCGCTCGATGGCGCTGTTGATGCTCGCTTTGAAATCTTCCATTTTCTCCTTGGCGGCTCGAGCCTTTTCGTTGTCTTTGGCAGTGCCGTATTCAATTTTGAGGTGCTCGCTGTCGAAGGGGAGGCTTCCCGAACGATTCGCTCCGATGTAACTATGAAGCAAAACGACTTTGGCACCTATTGAGTGCGCAAAGTCGAATCCTATCATGCACGCGTTGAGCGAGTATTCCGAGAAGTCGATTGGAATTATCACAGGTTGCTTGCTTGAGCGACGCGCCAACGGAGAATTGGGTCGCTCGATTATTTTCAAAGCCAAAGGGAGGTCGCATTCATGGATGCGCACACGCACACCGGTGGAGATGACAGGGTGGTTCAAATCCACGTTGTGGAGTTGAACTTCGATGCCACCACGTTCCAACTGCTCCTTGAGCGCGTTGGCATAGTCGAACGTGTGGATAGCCAATGTTATGAGTTTCCCTTTGTCCTGTGTCATTTTGTGATTGCTCTTGGCGATTGTGTTTCGGGCAGAGATTTACTTGGCAGCGCTTTCTTCAAGTATTTTCTTTGCCATATCGAGAATCTGAGTATCATCGAGAACAACAATGCCTCCGTCGGGCCCCGGTTCGATGTGCAATCCGCAGTTTTTGCCAAATTCGTAGTTGGTACCACCGAAATAGTTACGAACTGTTTGTACTGTGATGTTCAATTGATCGGCAATCTTGTGCATCGAGCCGTCGGGCAAACTGTCTTTGATGCGACGAAGTTCGTTAAAAGAAATAGTAGTAGTCATGATACGTTATTTTTAGTAGTTAGAAATATGATTAATTTTAGTTTGTGCTAATTTACCCATGTTTTTTATAGAAAACAAATTTTTTGAGAGAAATTTGCAAAAAAACTTACAAAAATGCCGAAATGATGAAAATAATGCCGGTATTTGCGAGTAAAACCGCTGTTGCGATGTTGATGTCGGAGCCGGAGAATGGTTGTTCGCAGCAGCCGTCGAGTCTCTTGTGTCGCGAGAATTTCCTATATATATAATAGGTGATGAAAGCGGCAAAAACGCCCACTGCGAGACCACCGAGAATGTCGCCGGGGAAGTGCACTCCGAGGTAGATTCTCGAATAGGACACCAGCAGCGCCCAAAGGATGCTTATCGCGGTGAATGTGCGGTTGCCAAACACGAGTGAGAAGAATGTGGCGAAGGCTACGGTGTTGGCTGCATGGCTCGACACAAAGCCGAATGGTCCCCCGCGATAGCCGTTCACGTAATGGAGGAGCTCCTCTATTGCCGGGGTGTGGCTGGGGCGCAGCCTGTGTGCAAGCGGCTTGATGATGCCCGATGATATCTGGTCGGCGAGCAGAATGAGCACTCCGGTGAGCAGCAGTAGATAGATCGCCTGCTTGCGGTTTTTGCGAAATAAAATCGCTATCACTGTGAGATATAGCGGAATCCAGGTGAGTTTTCCGCTAATCATCCAAAAAACATGGTCGAAATACTCATTGTTGAACGAGTTGAGAAACACCATCAACTCGATGTCGATATTGTTGAGCCATTCTATCATGGGCTGTGATTGTTAGATTTTTTCGATGTTGCTTCCTTTAATCCAAGCGCGGTGAGTGTCGTCGGCTTTCACGTCATACCAGCGCTCCACGCGGCTGTTGTTATTGTTGTCAACCGAGTCGATTACGAGCACTTTGGTTCCCTCGTTGAGGATGAATGCCTCTTCGGTTTTGTCTTTCGGGGTGCGTGGCGAGGTGCTGAGCGTTACCGATGAAGTGGTGATGATGGCATAACTGTGGTTTTGGGTGCGCTCCTTTGAGGAGAAAGCGTAGTAGTTGGCTATAATGTCGAGAATTATGAGAGCCATACCGCCAAAGAAGCCGATTTTTCGGGCGATAACCGAGCCGGCAAAGATGTAAAGCGCCACAGCCCCGATAAAGAGGATGAAAAGCGCTATTGCGGTGGTAGCCCATCCGTCGCTTGTGAGCGAGTTGCCCACGTTGCGGAAGAACACAACGATAATGTTCGCCTCATCAACCACGGTTTTGTCGATGATTTTGGTGTTGACAAAATCGAGGTTCTCGCGGGCGTCTTTGTTGCTCGGGTCGAGGGCGAGAGCACGCTCGTAATAGAGAATGGCCTTCCCTTTGCTGCCGAGGCGATAGTAGGTGTTGCCGATGTTGTAGTAGAGTTCGGTGGAAACACCTTCTTTAGCCACAGCCTCCTCATAAATTTTGAGGGCTTCGATGAATTTGTCTTCCGAATAAGCCTTGTTTGCCTTCTCGACGAGCGATTCGGCATTGGCACCAAATATAGTGGCGATAATGGCAATAGATGCGATTACTATACGATTAATCATTTGTTTCTCCTTTTAATGTTTTCAATTCGGTCCATTACATCGCAGGCGAGGTCGTAGGTCTCACCGAGGCGGCTATCGTCTTGCGAGGGCGCATATTGGGCAAACTCGCAGTCGTCGAGCAGTCGCATAATGTCGTCAACAAGTTGTTGGTCGGCACCATATTCCGCAAGGTTGCTTGCGATGTTCTCTTTGTTGAGTTCCGAACCCGGAATGTTGAGTTTGTCGCTGAGATAGCCCCATACAGCCTTGAGCACTTCGCTGAAGAAACCGTTGCTATCGTGTTTCTTCATAAACTCCTTGGCAGTGCGCAAGCGTTTTTGAGCCACTTTGTTGGCTCGGCGTGTGCGCATGAGAGCCACATTGCTGCGCGCCTTTAATTGCTTGCGGTAGATGATAATCACCGAAGCAAGGATGAGCACCGGGATGAGATACCAGAGCCAGTAGGCGGGAGAGTCAACGATAAACGACACATCGCGAGTGAGTGCGAAATTGCCTGTCTTGATGTGGAGGATATCCTTGTTCTTTTGCAAGATGTTCTTCTTGTCGGTGGCACTTGCGCTGCTTGATGAGCCAACGCCTTTCTCCACCTTGAGATTGTAAGCCTTGGTGGATAGTGTTACATATTTTCCTGCCGCCGGGTCGAAATAAACGAAGTCGGGCGCCGGAATCTCGAAATCGCCGACATATTGAGGCACGAAAGTGTATTCAAACTTGGTGTTTCCACTCACGTTGTTGCCATTGGGATTGGCGTTGATTGTGGTTTGCGGGTCATAGACATCGAGTTGCGACGGGAATGCGATATCGGGCGATTTCACATACTTGATATTTCCCGTACCGCTGATGGTTACGATGTAGCTTGCAGCCTCGTTGGTCTTGAACTTGTCGGGCTTGAGCTCGGTGGAGATATTGAATTTGCCCACAGCGCCATTGAATCCGGTGGGACGAGGCGAGGGGAGAGGTTTCACGGTTACCTGGGCACTGTTGCTTCTCACTTTGATTTGCTTGTCAACAGGTTCGCGCATAAAACCAAACATGGTTCTGCGTTCCACAAATTGCACCACAGTGAGGTCGTAGTTGCCCGAG
>JBJEKB010000206.1:0-2583 GCA_051878395.1 Muribaculaceae bacterium | reverse complement strand
AAGTTACTAAAAATCGGCCAATTGTGCAAATGTTTCCGCAAAATAATTCACTATTGAATCAAAAAAAATGAGCCTTTTTAAATTGTCATATTCAAAACAAAAAAGCTTTATCAGAGCAGTGTCGTTACACCCGATTTCGAAGTGTCTAGCCATTCAACGATGGTGGTTCATCATGCCCAAACAGGCTCCCGGCACAGGCAAAAATGGCCTGACCGACTTTTTCAGTGCCCTCGATGTATCGCGTCCCTACCAGAACATGAACGTGAACGAATACAACCGGTGTGGCAATCACGGTATCACGAACACATAATACGCAATCAAAAAGCGTTTGAAAGTATTATGAATTATATCGATACAAATATCGAAAACTGGAACCAAGACTGTTTTTACACGAATTAAAAATTTATGGACGATGACTCGTCCCTACGCGGGCGCGATGGGTGAAATACAGCCTCGAGTACCGAATTGTCAGTGCTCGGGGCATACTTTTTGCCGACATCAATTATTTGCGAAAAAAAGAACTGCCCGAAAAAATGGGCAGTTCCTGATATAGAAGATTATGTAAATGGTCTATTAACCGTTAACTTTCTTCATGTGAGCGATAAGGTCGAGCACTTTGTTAGAGTAGCCGATTTCGTTGTCGTACCAAGAAACAACCTTAACGAATTTGTCGGTCAAATAAACACCGGCGTTAGCGTCGAAGATTGAAGTCAAAGTGCAGCCGAGGAAGTCAGAAGAAACAACAGCGTCTTCAGTGTAACCGAGAACACCTTTGAGTTCGCCTTCAGCAGCTTCTTTCATAGCAGCGCAGATAGCTTCTTTGGTAGCGGGGTTCTTGAGGTTAACAGTAAGGTCAACTACAGAAACATCGAGAGTGGGGACACGCATCGAGATACCTGTAAGTTTGCCATTGAGTTCAGGAATTACTTTACCAACGGCTTTAGCAGCACCTGTAGAAGAAGGGATGATGTTGCCCGAAGCAGCACGACCACCGCGCCAGTCTTTCATAGAAGGACCGTCAACAGTTTTTTGAGTAGCGGTAGTAGAGTGAACTGTAGTCATAAGACCGTTTTCGATACCGAATTTGTCGTTCAACACTTTAGCGATAGGAGCCAAGCAGTTGGTGGTGCAAGAAGCGTTAGAAACGAATTGAGTACCTTTAACGTAAGCGTCGTTGTTAACACCGCAAACAAACATAGGGGTGTCGTCTTTTGAAGGAGCAGACATAACAACGTATTTAGCACCGGCGTCGATGTGGCCTTGAGCTTTTTCTTTTGTCAAGAACAAACCTGTAGATTCTACAACGTATTCAGCGCCTACAGCGTCCCACTTAAGGTCGGCTGGATTGCGTTCTGCAGTTACACGGATGTGCTTGCCGTTTACGATAAGTTCGCTTTTTTCCATGTCATAGTCAACAGTGCCGTCGAATGCGCCGTGCATTGTGTCGTATTTGAGCATGTAAGCCATGTAATCTACTGGAAGGAGGTCGTTGATACCTACTACTTCGATGTCATCTCTTTTAGTTGAGGCACGGAATACGAATCTACCGATACGTCCGAAACCATTAATACCAATTTTTGTCATCTTACAAAAAATTTAATTATTTGGTTAGTTGAAAAATTTGTTTTCTTTATAAATTCAATAGCAAAAATCGTGCCAACCCTTCATGACAGTGAAAATCCTGCCGCTTGGATTGATCAATTATATTTTCAACTGCAAAATTACAATTTTTTTTTGAAATACTGCTCAATTAGTGTTTTTTAATGGAAAATTTTCTTTAATTTTGTGCGTGATAATAACCTATAAACGCAAAAGAATATTAATTTTAAATTTTATCTATTATGAAGAGTAAGTTTCTCGCCGATTTTAAGGCTTTTGCAATGAGAGGAAATGTCATTGATATGGCAGTCGGTGTTATAGTTGGTGGTGCTTTTGGCAAGATTGTAACATCTCTTGTCAACGATGTCATTATGCCGCTTATCGGAACTATTGTCGGTGGTATTAATTTCACCGAGTTGAAGTGGGTAATCAAGGAGGCTGCTGTCGATGCTGCCGGAAACGAAATCCCCGCCGCAACTCTCAATTATGGCAACTTCCTCCAGACAACCTTTGATTTTCTTATTATTGCGTTCTCGATTTTCGTGTTTGTAAGCCTTATGGGTAAGGTAATGCGCAAGAAAGAGGAAGCCGCAGCACCTGCTCCCGCGCCGGAACCATCAGCCGAGGAGAAGTTGCTCACCGAAATCCGCGACCTGTTAAAGAACAAATAATCAATAATTGTGTCATAAGGGCGCGCGGGCATCGTCTCGCGCGCTTTTTGTATCACCCCGCGGCGGCGATGATGGGCTGACCCGAAGCGCAGTGCATAAAGCAATTAGGAACACGGATTACACGGATTGCACGGAATTGGCTCCTGACGCTCGCTCTTGGCGGTGATGGGCGTTGTGTGTAGCGGACAGCCTGCCACCGCCTCCGGGGTGGCGATTATATATGTGATTTCGGTGCTCCGGGCATGTCGCCGACACCCGGGTCGGCTCAATACCCGGCTACGCACGGCTGCCACCACCTCCGGGGTGGCGAATT